>JALSIL010000287.1 GCA_026990095.1 Lysobacterales bacterium | reverse complement strand
CCAAAATAAAACCCACAAAGGCTAGTGAAAAATACGTAAGTTTCACAAAGTAAAAACTTGATAGCAGAGTTAAGAGAGTCAGAAGTAAAAGAAGCAGAGTCATCATTTATTTATTTTGATGGAGTCAAAGAAGCTAATGCAAATTCGATTAATTCATTACAACAAAGGTTGAAATAATCTGATTCACTCAAATCTGATGTTTTGGTCGATGCCCCAAAATCTGCCATGACGTATATGAGTGACCCCATAATGAAGTGAAAACGCCAAAAGACAGTGCTCTCACTCAGATGAGGACTTGCTCTTTGAATAGATTGTGCGAACCTTTTAATTATGTCTGCGTATCTTTTACTCAGTAAATTGTGTAGAAACTCACTTTTTTCAGCGTAAGCGCGAGCAAGAACAAGCATAAAACGTTTGCCACCTTGGTGCTTATCGTTACTCATGGTTAAGGCGGGGGCTATAAATGCTTTTAAAATATGTTTTAAGTTACAGGGTTTTACCCTTCCACTTTCTAACTCATCCAAAAGATTGACGCGTAATTCGAACAGAGTATCAAGCCTTCTTTCTAACATCATTTCAATTAATTTTTCTTTATTGCCAAAATGGTAATTGACTGCAGCTAAATTTGTTTTAGCATGGGTGCTAATGGTGCGCAAAGAAATGCCTGAAAATCCTTTTTCTGAGATAAGTTTTTCAGTTGTATTAAGAATTCTTTCTTTGGTTGATAGGACCGTCATTTTTAAAGTGTTTGTTGTGATTATATGGCTATTTTATCTGATTGAATTTTCTATTACAATTCAAACGTTCGTATGAGAGGAGAAAAAACTATTGGAAAGTCAATCTTATGCATAAATATTAGGCAAAAGCATGTATAATCGCGTTTTTTAGGTTTAATCTAATGAAATCTTAAGGTTTTGATTCAAAATAAATCAACGGTAAGTTAAAATATTAGGTTAAATATTTTGTGTAACGTTAAGAAAATAAAAGAATATTTTCTTAAATATTAAGTGGAGTTAAAATAATTATGGCAGTTGAACAAACATTGTCTATCATAAAACCAGATGCAGTAGCAAAAAATGTAATTGGACAAATTTACCAAAGATTCGAAGATGCAGGTTTAAAAATCATTGCATCAAAAATGAAACACCTAAGCCAGCAAGAAGCCGAGGGCTTTTACGCTGTTCATAAAGAGCGTCCTTTTTTTGCAGATCTTGTCACATTTATGACATCTGGCCCTGTTATGATACAAGCCTTGCAAGGTGAAAATGCAATTGCTAAAAACCGTGAGTTAATGGGAGCAACCAATCCAAGCGATGCTGAGGCTGGTACCATTCGTGCTGATTTTGCAGAAAGTATTGACGCCAATGCCGTTCATGGGTCTGATGCTCCAGAAACGGCTGCTGTAGAAATTGCTTATTTCTTTGCTCAAACAGAAGTTAATCCTAGGTAGTCAATTAAAGTAAAATATATGTCAGAAGAAAAAATAAATCTTCTCGGCTTAGACCGAGTTGCACTGGAAAAGTTGTTTGCCAAGATTGGTGAACAAAAATACCGTGCAACTCAGTTTATGAAAGGACTCTACCATCACTACGAATCAGATTTTGATAACTACACTAATTTTAGCAAATCGTTACGCAACAAGATACAATTGTTTTCAACACTTGAAGTGCCGCATGTTGTCAGCGAAAAGATTTCAAAAGATGGAACAATCAAGTGGTTAATGCAGATGAATGAAGGCAATGCCATCGAAACGGTTTATATTCCTGAAAAAAACAGAGGGACTTTGTGTATTTCATCTCAGGTTGGCTGTTCATTGAATTGTACTTTCTGTGCAACTGGCGCTCAAGGTTTTAACCGTCACTTAACTACGGCTGAAATAATCGGACAAGTTTGGATTGCAGCCAAGCGATTAGGGCAGTCGACAAAAAATAGAAAGCTGACCAATGTTGTGTTAATGGGAATGGGAGAACCACTAGCTAATTATTCACGGGTACTTCCTGCTTTACGTATTATGTTGGATGATTTTGGTTTTGGATTGGCATCACGCCGTGTAACCGTCAGTACTTCGGGTATGGTTCCCTATATTTATAAGCTTAATGAAGATGTTGAAGTTTCATTAGCGGTTTCATTACATGCGGCAACTGATGAGTTGCGCAGTGAAATAATGCCTATTAATAAAAAATATAACATCGAAACACTTTTAAAAGCATGCAAGGATTTTGTTAAGGATAAAAGGAAAGCTAAGATTACATTTGAATACACTTTAATAAGAGGTGTTAATGATAAACCTGAACACGCAAGAGCTTTAGTTAAACGACTTAAAAATATTCCTTGTAAAATAAACCTCATTCCATTTAACCCTTTTCCTGGCAATAGTTTTAAACGTTCATTACCAGAAGCAATAGAATTGTTTCAAAACATCTGCGAAAAAAGCCGAATAGTTACCACGGTAAGAAAGGTAAGAGGTGATGACATTGATGCCGCTTGTGGTCAATTAGCTGGAGAGTTTCACGATCGAACTCGCCGTTCCAATCAAATTCAACTAAAGGTTTCATAAAGTCATGGTATTTAAAAGCATAGTTCTATCATTTTTCATTGTATTAGTTAGTTCATGTGCTTCATCAGGCGGCTCGAAACACAGCAATAAACGAACAGAAAACATCAAAGCAGCCAAGACTAACTCGGCAGAAAAAATTAATGTAGACTT
>JALSIL010000286.1 GCA_026990095.1 Lysobacterales bacterium | reverse complement strand
ATAAATCATTCAAAATCCAACTGCGTTGAGCCGAGACAGAAGAAAAGCTAGGGAATAACTGAGTAAAGCCCACATAATCGTCCTTTTCATTGACGGCATAAAAAATAACACTTTCCTTATTTTCAAAGCGCTTAGTAATAAACGCCAAAGCCAACTCATAATTACTGGTTTGCTTATAAAACACCCGATAAGCATCAAACAGAAAAGCAATTTGAGCTAAGTCTTGTTGTTGTGCTTTTTTGATTTTTATTTTCATTATTTGCCCATTCTTCTTTTAAAATACCATTGTCGAATAAAATTACACATTTCAGAAATGAAGCAACATGTGCATAAATCGCTTCATTTGTTGAATAAAAACCTTCTGATTAATTATAAGTACACGTTGCAGAACTTAACTTGTCAAGGTAATAACCTTTCTTCTCGCCAGAGGTGCTATTGAATGATTCAACACTCTCATTAAACCCCACCCTAAAGGCAACACTGATTGAACCATTAGTAAACTTTCCGCCTGTTAATTCGGATATTGTACCAGCTACGATGGCATTTGCAATGACTCTGCCTGATGCTTTTGCTATGTTTTCAAGCCCAAGTTTGTCTGTACCAGTTGAAACACCTCCTGAAAGAAAACCTCCAATGACTGAAATAAAAGTGAGCCTGTCCGATATATTTCATGTCTGAAATATACCCGATACATTTCATTAGACTTTACTGGTAAGTGGAATTTATCCCACTTACCAATAAAACACATTGGATGTTCAATCTATAGCGGTTTCTTGGCTCTCCAAAAGCATCGTAGCTCTTAGTACGCAATACTTGTCATGTTTCGTCAAAGATTTGTCTGGTTGAGCCCAATCTGTCTTTTGCATGAAGCTTTTGCTGATGCGGTTGTCGCGTGCATCGTATTGGTAGCTTATTGTTGCTAAGCTTTAAACCAGTCTGAATCTTGCACACACAAACCGTTTAAACTTCAAATCACTATTAACTTTTGATAAAAAGCATGTAAGTTTGGCTGCTTTGAATTGTTATAACGATAAAAAAGAATTAAAATACATAAAAATTACCCTCATTCCTGCGAAGGCAGAAATTTCTTGATGGTTGCTGTTAAATAATTAAGATTCCTGTCTTCGCAGGAATGACGCGAGAATAAAATGATAAGTTCACACATTCCTAATGTTCCTACTCCTATAAACGAGCCGATTAAACAATACGCTCCTGGCTCTACTGAAACCTTTGCCTTACAAGCCCAATGGGATAAGATGGCAGCCACCAAGTATGAAATTCCTTGTGTTATTAATGGGCAAGATGTGTTTACTGATAAAACTGAAAATATTGTGATGCCGCATAAACATGCACATGTTTTGGGTGTGTCTTATTTGGCTGGGGATAAAGAACTCAATGACGCAGCAGATGCAGCCATAGCAGCTCAAGAAAAATGGCGTGAAATGCCTTGGCAATCGCGTGTGGCTGTGTTTTTACGCGCAGCAGATTTAGTAGCAGGACCTTATCGCAATACTTTAAATGCAGCAACAATGTTGGGACAATCGAAAAATTGTATGCAGGCCGAGATTGATGCGGCGTGTGAGTTTATCGACTTTTTACGTTTCAATGCCTATTTTTATCAGCAAATAATGAACCAACAACCTGTTTCATCTGAGGGCGTGTGGAATCAACTGGATTGGCGTCCGCTTGAAGGTTTTGTATTAGCCATTACACCCTTTAATTTCACCGCCATTGCTGGTAATTTACCTGCTACACCAGCCATGTGTGGTAATACGGTGGTTTGGAAACCGTCAGGAACGCAAATGCTATCTGCACACATTTTGATGGAAATTTTTAAAGAAGCCGGTCTTCCTGATGGAGTCATCAACATGGTGGCAGCCGATGGTTCTGATGCCGGTCGCGTGCTTTTACCACGTCCTGAATTATCGGGTGTGCATTTTACTGGTTCAACCAACACCTTCCAACACATTTACAAAGAAGTCGGTGGCAATATCGACCGTTACCACACTTATCCACGCATGGTGGGTGAAACTGGTGGAAAAGATTTTGTCTTTGCCCATAATTCTGCCGATCCAAAAGCAGTGGCAACTGCACTTTCTCGTGGGGCATTTGAATACCAAGGGCAAAAGTGTTCAGCTGCTTCTCGTGCTTACATCCCAGCTTCCATTTGGGAGCAAGTGAAAGATTATTTAGCCGCTGATTTAGCTGATTTCAAAATGGGCTCAACCCGTGATTTTAGCAATTTTATTAACGCTGTCATTGATGAGCGTTCATTCGACAAGATTGAAGGTTTTATTCAATATGCCAAAGATGCCGATGATGCCGAAGTGATTATGGGTGGTGGTTGTGATAAATCGGTAGGATATTTTATTCAACCAACCGTTATTTTAACTACAAACCCAATATTCAAAACCATGGTTGAAGAAATATTTGGTCCTGTATTAACCATTTTTGTTTACGATGATAACAAGTTAGATGAAACCCTAGAGATATGCGACAAAGGCTCTCCTTATGCACTAACAGGTGCAATATTGGCTCAAGACAGGTATGTAATTAACCACATGGCTGACAAGTTACGCTTTGCAGCTGGAAACTTCTACATCAACGACAAACCAACAGGTGCCGTGGTCGGACAGCAACCCTTTGGTGGCGGACGTGCTTCAGGGACAAATGATAAAGCGGGTTCAGCATTAAATTTATACCGTTGGATGTCTCCAAGA
>JALSIL010000285.1 GCA_026990095.1 Lysobacterales bacterium | reverse complement strand
AGTTTGATTCACAAACGGGCAATGCGATAGAGATTTCAAAACTATTAATTGATAATGAGGCAACAGTACAAATTGAACAACTAAAAGTTAAAGCCGTTGAACCTAAAATGCTCAAGACAAAAAGTGAAAGCACAAAAGAGGTGAAACCGACTCTTATTGAGTTACTTTTTTTCATTATTGTTCCACTGTTGATATTAGTATTATTAACATTTATGATGTAGTTATAAATATTTAACACATACAATGCTCATAATAAACCATTACCACGGTATAATTTGATAATTATTTATAGTTCTATATGACTAATTTTACACTTAACACAAAGAGAAAAAAATGCAAGTTCAAGATGATGATAAGACAATAGTAGGTGGTTTTAACCTTGAGTTAACCTATTCAGTTCAAGTTGATGATGGAACAAAATACATTATAACAAATGAGCTTTCAATAGGACGCAGTGATGCATGTGATATCAAAATTGATGATAAGAAAATATCACGCACGCACGCAAAATTTGATATTCTCGACAAAGAATTAATCATTGAAGACTTAAATTCAAGTAATGGAACTTTTGTCAATGGTATTCGTATTGAAGAAGCAACCAAACTGGTTAATGGAGATGTCGTTAAACTTGAAAGTCACCAGTTGAAAATTTTTGTTACTGCTAGTCTTCCCAATAAACAAGAACGTGATGATAGAACAAAAGTTGTTGATTCAATACGAGATGAATCGAGTGAAAAACAAGGGCCTATAATTGACAATTCCGAGCAAAGTGAAGCAAATAAAACACCAGAATCAGCAATTGAGACAAAACAAAAAGAAACACCTGTAGTTTCAAAAGAAACCGTTAAAAAAGAAGAAGTTAAAGTAAAGCAAGAATCTAAAGTGAAAGAAGCGGTAAAACACTCAGAAGAAGAAATACCTGCCAGTTGGGTAGAGGAAACGGGTTCAATTGAAGGAACACGAATGATGGATCCTAAAGAAATAGGAGCTCTTAAAACTGGAGTTAAAATAGAGATTACTCCAGCAGATTCTACAATGACGTGCTTACACTGTTTTTCTGAAAATGCAGCCGAACAAATTTTTGAATTACCAGTTTCTGACTTCGAAGAAGCCTCTGGGTGGGAGATTGGTAGAGATTCAAACTGTGATATTGTCATCGAACATTCTAGTGTATCAAATCGTCATGCTCAAATCATTCACCAAAGAGGTCGTTGGAAAATTGTTAATTTGGTTTCAACTAATGGAATCATTATTAATGGGCAAAAGAAACTTTCAGCCTATCTGGGCGATGGCGATAAGATTGGTTTGGGTTCTGTTGATTTGGTTTTTAAAACACCGAAAAATAATAAAGCAAACAAGTCATTAGCTAATAAAGCAACATCAAAAGGTAAAAGTATTATAGTACCAATTCTTATGGTGCTAGTATTGGTTGCTCTTGCTACAGGAATATATCTAAATAGTACCTGATTCTTGAAAACTAAAAAATAGATGACTGTAGCTGTGTTGTTAGTTGTTCAAGAAACTTCATGCCACGGTAGGAGTTTCCTTTTGCATTTAGTTTGGGGCTCCATACTGCTATGCTATATTTGCTTGGATGAATAGCAATAATTCCACCACCTACGCCACTTTTTCCAGGCAGACCAACCTTAAATGAAAACTCCCCAGACTCATCATAAAAACCACAGGTTTGCATGATAGCATTAATTCTTTTAGTCTGACTTGAATTTAAAATTTGTTCTTGAGTTGCCAATGTTCTGCCATTGTTAGCTAAAAACAAGGAGGCTCTAGATAACTCTTGGCAGCTCATCTCAATAGAACAAATAGTGAAATATAAATCTAAAACCTCCTCTGGGCTATTTTCAATATTGCCATAAGACTTGATGTAATTGCATAATGCAATATTACGAAAGCCAACTAATTTTTCGGAGGAAATTATTTTTTGAGAAAACTGAATGTCACTATTATGAGAAACCGTATTTATGAAGTTTAAAAACTCTTGTTTTGGATTTTGCAAATTAGAAATAAGCATATCACAAATGACTAAAGCCCCACTATTGATAAAGGGGTTTCTAGGCTTGCCTTTATCTGCCTCTAGTTGAACCAATGAATTAAAGGCCGTTCCCGATGGTTCCACTCCAACCCTATCCCAAGTATTTCGACCTAGTAGCCTATATGCCATGATTAATGAAAAAACTTTCACCACACTTTGAATGGAAAATTTTTCAGACGAATCTCCAGTATAAAACTCTTTATTATCAGTAGTAGAAATATGCACCCCAAATTTTTTACTATCTATTTTAGATAACTCTGGAATGTAATTGGCTAAAGAACCAAGGTTTTTTTCAGCTAATACTTTAGTGTATGTTTTTTCTATAACTTGTTGATAATTCATATATTTTAATGATTTTTCGATTGTGTTTGCTGGAATTGCTAAAAACTATGCAAAGCTCTCTAGCATAGAATGCTTACCTTTTGATTTACGAATTTTAACTGCCACAACTTTATACTCTGGGCATTTGGCATCCTTATCGTGTTCATCAGAGGTGAGGTTGTTGACCATAATCTCTGGGAAGTGAAAAGTCGTACTCAATACGCCACTGTTGACTTCATCCGTGACTTCTGCACGAATATCAACTTTTCCTCGTGGAGAAATAACACAAACCATGTCTCCGGATTGAATCAAGTTGTCCTTCGCGTCTTTTGGGTTTATTAGCAGTACATCTTGCGTAAGTAACTCTATATTTCCCGTTCGGCGTGTCATGGCTCCACAATTGTAATGTTCCAATTTTCGATTGGTTGTTAAAATATAAGGAAATTTTTCACTGTGTTGGATTAATTCATTGGATTCAACAAAGGGCTTGTATTTAAAACGTCCCAAACCGTGCTTAAACTCTTGTTGGTGTAAAATTTTCGTTTGCTCACCCTCTTTAGTAACGGGCCACTGCATTCCGTTGTTACCGAGTTTTCCCCAAGAAACACCAGCAAAGAAAGGGACTATTTGTGCAATTTCATCAAGTACCCAATCAGGGTGATAATCAGCAGGGTATTTGTTTGAATTCATTTTATTCATCATATCTAAAACAATTTGCCCGTCGGGTTTTGTTCCATTTAATGGCTCTACAACTTGATTAACCCGTTGAATTCGACGTTCACCATTGGTAAATGTGCCATTTTTTTCTAAAAACGATGAAGCAGGTAAAACCACATCTGCCATTTTTGCCGTTTCAGTCATAAACAATTCTTGCACAACAAGTAAGTCGAGTTTTTTTAGTGCTTTAATTACTTTTTGTGTATTTGGGTCTGTTTGCACAAGGTCCTCGCCCATAACCCATAATGCCTTAAGATTGCCATCAATGGCAGCATCAAACATTTCAGGGATTTTTAAGCCGGTATCGGTAGGTGAGGGCGATTGATAAAAATCGCTATAAAGCTGTTGAATTTCAGGGTTGCTAACGTCTAAATACCCCGCTCCTTGATGCGGTTGTGCACCCATATCGGCAGCACCTTGCACATTGTTTTGCCCACGAAGTGGATTAACGCCTACGCCTTTTCGTCCTATATTTCCCGTAATCATGGCAAGTTCAGCAATCAATTCAACAGCGATGGTTCCTTGCGAATGTTCTGTGACACCCAAACCGTGAAAACTCATAGCAGATTTGGCTGTAGCATAGGCAATTGCGGCTTTTTCGACTAAGTTTTTATCAACCTCAGTAATTTGAGCCAGTTCATCTATATCGATATTTTTAATGGACTGTTTAAAGTCGCCAAAACCTTCGGTACGATTTTCGATAAATGAACTATCGATTTTATTGTTTTTAATAATGAAATACATCATCATATTGAGTAAGGCGACATTGGTTCCTGGGCGAGGTGCTAAATGGTAAGTGGCGTATTTCGCTAATTCTGTCTGACGTGGATCGATGACAATGGTGATGCCGGACTTCATGGCAAACTGTTTTAATTTAGCACCCGTAACTGGGTGCGATTCGGTTGGATTTGCACCAATAACTAAGATACATTCGGTGTATTTAATGTCTTCAATTGAATTAGTTGCTGCCCCAGTTCCAAATGTGTTTTGCATGCCTAATGCGGTTGGAGAATGGCACACTCGTGCACAACAATCGATATTATTGGTACCTACGACACTGCGAATAAACTTTTGCATTAAATAATTTTCTTCATTGGTGCAACGTGCAGAGGTAATGCCTGCTATTGAATGGGCATGAAATTCTTTTTTATACTGCTTGAGTTTATTAGCGATAAAATCATAGGCCTCATCCCATGAGCATTCAGTTAGCTCACCATTTTTACGTATCAAAGGTTTTCGCAGTCTATCCTTGTGGTTATAAAAGCCAAAAGCATAACGACCTTTTAAACAAGTATGACCTTGGTTAACTTGCGCATCTTTGCTGGCTTGAATGCTTAAAATTTCACCCGCACGCGTCGCAATTTCTAAATTACAGCCGACTCCACAGTAAGTACAAATGGTCTGCGATTTTTCACTAAAACGCACGGATTTGGATTGAAAAACATCTGAAATGGCGGAAGTAGGACAGGCTTGTGCACAGGCTCCACAACTGACGCAATCGGATTCCATAAAGCTTTGTTCATCACCCATAATAATATGACTATCAAAACCTCTACCCGACATATTTAACACAAATTGCCCTTGTACTTCATCACAGGCACGAACACAACGGTAACAATTAATGCACTTGGATAACTCTGAAGTCATGTAAGGGTGGCTTAAATCTTTGGTGTAATGACGGTGGTTAGCTCCTTTGGGGTAACGCACATCAGTAATACCCACTCCTGCGGCAACGGATTGTAATTCGCAATTATTATTGACTTCACAGGTCAAGCACTCTAAAGGGTGATCGGTTAGTACCAGTTCAATAATATTCTTGCGCAGTTTATTGATTTTACTGCTATCAGTATAAATATACATGCCTTCGCTGATAGGCGTATGACACGATGCCATGACTTTGGTTTGACCATCTTTCTCAAGAGCCACTTCTACACTGCACACTCGGCATGAGCCAAATGCTTCAAGTTGTGGTGCATCGCATAAAGTTGGGATAGCAACATGGTGACGGCGAGAGAAATCTAAAATGCTCTCACTTTGAAGAATATCAAAGGATCTATTGTTGAGAAAGGCTTTCATGGGTTAATTTTAACCAATTTGAAAACTTATTTCATGATATAAGTCATAATATTATTCTAGAGAGCTAAAAATTTAATGACTTATAGCCTATTTAGGTTAACATTAAATCTCTTGGCTGTTATCTGTCTATCTTACGGATTGACTTGGTTAGTTTCGGCATTATTCTTCGAATCGATTTTTAATGGTTATGTCTTTGTTATTGTGCTTGTTAGTCTCAGTATTCTCAGACTCAGTATGTTCAATGAAAAATCAAAGAGTGATTAATAAAATGTCACATTTTTAATTTTAGTTTCTAGTGCGTCGTCATCGCCTTCTTTGTGGTAGGTTCTTACAGGTAAGCAATGTTGAGAGTTGTCCAACCATGTTTTGGTTACTCTTGAGGGTTTGGAGTGTATTTTGTCCACTTCAATGATGTTGTCTTTTTTGGAAGTGATTTTAAATTTATAATCGACAACTTCACCGCGTTTTAACACTTTGTAATTGAGGTTATCTGTTTTTCCAGAACAAATATCTTGAAATAATTTTAATGAAACAAGATTAGGTGTTAAAAATGAAGAGGGTGTTTTGATTTGCCAGTCATCACCTTTGTGCTTGCCATAGACCATTTGGGTTTCATTATCCACTTGGTAATCCGATTGGCGTTTGTTGAATGCTACTTTTTGTTTCATTTTGTAGAAATCTGGATGGAATTGATTGCCACTATTGGTAAACAAAGTCTCTTCTATTCGTTTGAAACCAAGTAATGATGCCATGCCATGCGTGCCATTGGTTTTGTCAATAATCTTATAAAAAGGCTCTTCTTTTGTTAATTCAATACTGCTTGTTCCAATTTCTTTACCATCTTTAAAAACTTTATATTCGGCTTTAAATAAGTCCATTGCAGAAACATTTATAGTTGCAAGTATTAGTATTGTAAGTGTTTTTTTAAGCATTAATAATTATCGGGTTAATTAATTTATTTTGGTCAAAATAGAGGGTGTTGTTTCGCCATTGTACACGATTTTGACCGATTAAGGCTATTGTATGAGGCAAAAGTGAATGTTCCCTGAACAGTAATCGTGCCGATATGCTCGAAGCCGTATCCTCTTTATTAACAGCAATAGTTGTCTGCGAAATGATTTTTCCACCATCAAGTTCAGCATTAACAAAATGAACCGAAGCACCATGAGTTTGGTCTTTATTGTCAATAACTTGTTGATGTGTATGCAATCCTTTATATTTTGGTAACAAAGAAGGGTGGATATTAATTATTTTATTTTCAAATGCATTAATAAAGCCTTCAGGTAATATTCGCATAAAACCAGCCAACACAATTAAGTCACATTGGTGTTGTTTTATCTGATGTTGAACAAGGGTTAAATCCGTATCTTTTTTTTCCCATTTGAAGGTATATATCGGAATATTGGCTTTTATTGCGTAATCTAAACCTTTTGCATCCGCTTTATTACTGACCACTAATACCACTTCGTAGTTATATAAACTCTGTTTTTTTATGATTGAGTCTAAGTTACTACCAGTACCTGAGATAAATACACAGATTTTAAATGAATTCGACATCATCCTTACCTGACTCAGATTTTCTTACAGCACCAATTTCCCAACAATCTAAACCCGTTTCTTGGAGAAAATTTAAACAATCTTTAGTATCGTCTTTATTAATAATCACCGTCATGCCAATGCCACAGTTAAAGGTGCGCAGCATTTCAGCATCAGATAAGTTGCCTTTTTCTTGTAACCAAGTAAATATGTCAACAAAAGGCCAACTATTTAAGTTTATGGTTATTGCCAAATCTTCAGGAATAACACGAGAAATGTTTTCCATTAGGCCGCCACCTGTTATGTGAGCAATGCCATTGACTTCTACAGCAGAATCAATAAGTTGCAATAAAGACTTAACGTAAATTTGAGTCGGTTGTAGTAATTGTTCTCCGATTGTTTTATCGCCTAACTTTTCAGTTAAATCAGTGTCATTTACTTCTAAAATTTTACGAATAAGTGAATAACCATTGGAATGAGGGCCAGAGGAGGCAATGCCAATAATAACATCACCTTCTTGTATATTTTCACCAGTAATCGCACTTCCTTTTTCAACCGCACCAACGACAAACCCTGCTAAATCGTAATCTCCTTGAGTGTACATACCTGGCATTTCAGCAGTTTCACCACCAATAAGAGCACAACCCGATTGTTTGCAACCATCGGCAATACCATGAATAACAGCAGCAGCTTGTTTTGTTTCAAGTTTGCCGCAAGCATAATAATCAAGGAAAAATAAAGGCTCTGCACCAAGCACGATAATATCATTAACACACATAGCAACCAAATCAATGCCAATTGTAGAATGGTCATTCATCATGTTGGCAAGTTTTAGCTTCGTTCCAACACCATCAGTACCTGAGACTAATACAGGATTTTTTAAATTGAGGGCTGATAAATCAAATAAACCGCCAAAGCCTCCAATACCGCCCATAACACCAGGTCGTTTGGTTGATTTGATAGCGGGTTTTATCTTTTCTATTAAGGCGTTACCAGCATCAATATCGACACCTGCACCTTTGTAACTTAAACCAGTTTTAGAATTGCTCATAAAGTTTGAAGGTATTTAAGAGGTGATGATTTTACCTTATTGGTCATAATTAAGTCATTTATAGGTGAATAAATCAAGAAAAAACTGAAATTATTTATTGAGACCTTTGCATAATTATAGTGACGAGTAAAAAATGATTAAATTCACCAGCTTTTCGCCAAAAATCTCGCCAATAACTGGTTATTACCTTCAATTTTTAACTCAATCTGGCAAATTTTCTCAATTTTTTCTTTTGCCATATAATTTATGCAAAGGTCTCTTATTGTATTGCTTAATAAAAATAAAATTAATAAGAGTGGTCTTCAATGCGTTTAATCAGCGCTTTTTCAACAACGTTGTCTTCATTTACACTGTAGATAGTGATTTGGTAGTTGCCAATTCTCATGGCGGTTTGTTTGTTGGGTAGGTCACCTAAATATTCGGTAATTAAACCACTTAATGTACTGGCGCCATCTAAGGGTAAATCCCATTGCAATCGGCGATTAAGTGAACGAATTTGGATGCGACCATCAATAATAAATTCATTGTCTTCTTTTTTTAGGATATGACGTCCACGGTTTTGTGGTTCCGAGGTGAAATCGCCAACAATTTCTTCAAGAATGTCATCAATAGTGACTAAGCCTTGAATTTCGCCGTATTCATCAACAACCAATCCCATGCGGCGTTCTTTGCGTTGAAACTCTTGTAATTGCTTAGTCAAGTTTGCCCCTTCTGGAACAAAATAAGGTTTGCGAAGAACTTTTCGCAAGCCTTTAAGGTCAAGCGTATTTTTGGAGAGTTGCGGTAAAATTGTTCGGATGTGTAAGATACCAATCACATTATTAATGTCTTCTTTCCACACAGGCAGGCGTGTCAGGTAGGTATTGACTAATTGATTTAAGATTTCGTCCCAATCATCAGTGATATCGATGCCGACAACTTCGTTGCGAGGCACCATAATGTCATCGACATCAATGTGCTCAAGATCTAGTACATTAATCATCATTTTGTGTTTAGTATCGGGTCTTATATTATGGTTTTCCTTCATTAATGTGCGTAATTCTTCTCGAGATAAGGCTTGCTCAGCTATTTCTTTTGGAACCCCCAATAAACGTAAAATACCGTTGGTTATCAAGTTTGTTCCCCACACAAGCGGATAGAGGAGTTTTAATAAGGGCGTTAAAATGAAAGAAGCTGGAAAGGCGATTCGCTCAGGATGTAAGGCTGCATAGGTTTTGGGTGTGACTTCAGCAAAAATAAGTATGACTAAAGTTAATAAAATCGTGCCGTAAGCAGCTGTAGCCTCTGGACTTATACCATTATTGGCGGCAATTTTAAAGGCAGTGATGGTCGCAATAGTCGATGCGGCGATATTGATGAAATTATTTCCGATCAGTATTAAACCGATAAGACGGTCAGGTTCTTCGAGCAATTTTTGAGCTAAACGTGCCGATTTACTGGTTTTAGCTTTATTTTTTAACTTTAAACGGTTGAGCGTCATTAAAGCCGTTTCAGAGCTAGAGAAAAAGGCCGATAAAAAGACTAAAACAATAAGAATACCAAATAAGACACTCAGCGGAACTTCGCTCATGCTACAAAATCCATTCCATTACAATTTTACTGCCCAAATAACCAGTAGCAAGGGAAAACATGCCAATTATGGTCAAAATAATGAGTTTTTCACCACGCCAACCTTTACTTAAACGTCCCAAAATTAACAAACCAAAAGTTAACCAAGCCAACAGAGAGAACACAACTTTATGTCCTAAATGTTGTGCCATAAAATCATCAATAAAAATTACACCTGATAACAACGAAGTTGTTAATATCAACCAACCCAATATAATCAGTTGAAAGAGTTTCTTTTCTTCATCCATCACTGACATGATGTTTGGACCATCAAATTGTGAATTTTTAATCTTTTTAATATGCACCCAAAGTGAAATAGCAAATAATGTGGCAACGACTAAAATGGCATAAGCTAGCATAGATAAACTAATATGTAAGTCTAATTGCCATGAGAATTCTTTGTGGGGTTGGGTGGCTTGTTGATTCTTAATAAGTAGAAATGAGGATAATACAAAAAATGTTATGGGTATTTTAATCCACTGACTTTTAAGTTTGAAAAATAACACGACAAGTACAGCAAGCCAAGAGACTAACAAGATTGAATTTGAAATATTGAGCATCCAGCCATTTTCATCAAATAAACTGTTGTAACAAATTACAGCATGGAAAACCCACGCAACAATACCCGAATAATGGCTAATGGCTGCTTTTTTAAACGGAGTTGTCCATAAAATATAGAATAATGCAGAGATAAGGATTAAGCCAAGCATAAATTTTGTTTTAAATTTGATTGTGATTTAGTCATACCAAGCATTATAATGAAGCACTTCAAAAATACCAAGTGAAAAGAATAACTCATGTTTGATAATTTAAAAGACAATTTAGCTAAATCAATACAAAAGATAAAAGGACAAGCCACTTTAACTGAAGATAATATCAAAGATGCCCTGCGGGAAGTGCGCATTGCCTTACTTGAGGCAGATGTGGCTTTGCCTGTAGTAAAAGAATTTATTGAACAAGTTAAAACCCGTGCCATTGGCGAAGACGTATTAACCAGTTTGCAGCCCGATCAAGTCTTAATTAAAATTGTAAAAGAAGAATTGACCAATACATTAGGCTCAACTAGTGAAGGCTTAAATTTATCTGCACAACCTCCAGCGGTTATCTTAATGGCAGGTCTTCAAGGGGCAGGTAAAACCACATCGACTGCTAAACTTGCTAAGTATTTAATTGAAAGAGAAAAGAAAAAAGTCATGGTTGTGAGTGCTGATGTATATCGTCCAGCAGCTATTGAACAACTGCAAACCGTTGCCGATCAAGTTGGTGCTACTTTTTTCCCCTCATCGGTTATAGATGATCCAGTTTCTATTGGTCAAAATGCTATTGCAGCAGCAAAAAAAGGATTTTTTGATGTATTAATCGTCGATACAGCAGGACGTTTAGCCGTTGATGATGCCATGATGGCTGAAATTAAGAGCATGCAAACAAGCTTGAATCCCATTGAAACTTTATTTGTGGTTGATGCCATGACGGGACAAGATGCGGCAAATACAGCCAAAGCCTTTGGTGAGGTGTTAAAACTTACTGGTGTTATACTAACCAAATTAGATGGTGATGCGCGTGGTGGTGCGGCGTTATCAGTACGAAATATTGTTGGTAAACCCATTAAATTTATGGGTGTTGGCGAAAAGATGGAAGCTTTAGAGCCGTTCCATCCTGACCGTATTGCATCCAGTATTTTAGGAATGGGCGATGTCTTAACTCTGGTTGAAGAGATTGAGCGTAAGGTTGATAAGAAAAAAGCGGACAAACTAGCCAAAAAAGTGCAAAAAGGGCAGCGTTTTTCTCTGATGGATTTTAAAGAGCAACTCGAACAAATGCAAAACATGGGCGGTATGTCCGCAATGATGGATAAACTACCAGGCATGGGCAACTTACCCGATTCGGTTAAAAGTCAAGTTAATGACAAATTAACCATTAAGAAAATTGCCATTGTTAATTCCATGACAAAAAAGGAACGAAAATTCCCACAACTGATAAAAGGCTCAAGAAAACGCCGCATCGCACAAGGTTCAGGCAACACTATTCAAGATGTTACGCGCACACTCAAAGAGTTTAATCAAATGCAAAAAATGATGAAAAAATTCTCAGGTAAAGGCATGATGCGCATGATGAAACGCATGGGCGGTAAAATGCCTGGTGGAATGGGAACGTGAAAAAAAAGTAAATTTCGGTATAACTAGTGTAATTATCTGATATAATTCTGAAAAATTTCAAATACTTGTTTATTGGAAATGAATTTTTTAAAATTTAAAAAGAGAGAGGTATAAAATGAATAAAATTATTATAATTTTATTAATCGTTACAAATATAGCAGGAGCTAGACTTGGAAAGGAACCAGTTAGTCAACAATTCAATCTGGTAAATAAGGATTTGATGGAGTTGTATCAACTAAACCCAGTTGATATAAGAGCTTCCTTAAAGAAATATCAACCTAAAGCCTATGAGTCTAAACCCGTAACATTTGCAATACCGAATGTGACTAAAATTGACTTAACAACTCATGGTAAATGGACAAAAGCCCCTGGTGGTAAAATCTGGAACTTGAGGTTTCAATCAGAAAATGCTACCGATATAAACTTTGGTTTTACAAAGTTTCACTTGCCAAAAGGTGCCGAACTTTATTTTATCAGCTTTGCAGATGATCCAGTTTATTATGATGGCCCTTACACTTATAAAGACAATAGAGAATATAATCAATTCTGGTCAGCTCCTTTGCCTGGAGGCGACGTGGCGATTGAATTGTTTGTTCCTGAAAATGTGTCAAAAAATATAGAACTTGAATTAACAAAGGTGTCAACTGGGTTTAGAGATGTATTTAAGCGTTATAATGGAGATGGTTTAATTCCAAAACAAGGTGCTTGTAATAACGATGTTGTTTGTCCAGTTGGTGACCCTTGGAGAGATGAAATTAGATCTGTAGCAGCGTATACTCTAAATGGCTCAGACACTTGTAGTGGAACAATGGTTATGGATGCGGATAGAAGCTTTACTCCATATTTTTTAACTGCTGCACATTGTAATATATCAGCAGGAAATGCTGCGACAATGGTTACAATATGGAATTACGAATCGGTCAATTGTGGAGACTTAAGTGGAGGTTCAAGAATAGATACAGTTAGTGGAGCATTTTTTAGAGCAAGTCGTACAAATGTAGATGTTAGCCTTGTTGAACTTGCCAGTACACCACCAGAAGATTATAACGTCTACTGGGCAGGATGGGATAAATCAGGTGTAACTCCAAATGGGAGTGTAGGTATTCATCACCCAGGAGTTGATGAAAAAGCCATTAGTTTTAATACAGATGCATTAACTACTATTAATAGTTGCATAGGAACTGGCGGTGTAAACTCTCATTGGCAAGTTGATAATTGGGAAGATGGTACTACTGAACCAGGTTCATCGGGTTCTGGTTTGTGGGATCCCGATACTCATTTGTTAGTTGGATTTTTATCAGGTGGAACGGCTTCTTGTAGTAGTATAACTATGGATTGTTACGGTAAAGTATCTGAGGCATGGGATGATGGCAGTGGTGCTGCATCTAACTTGAAAACATGGTTAGATCCAAGTAACACAGGTGTAGACTCTATTGCTGGCTCAAATCCAAACCCATTTTCATTAACACTTCAAGACCCTTTAATCGCAGTATGTAGTGGTGATACAGCTGTTGGAACGACGGTTGATGTTGGTGTTAGTCCTCCATTTGTAGGTTCCGTGACACTCTCATCTTCAGCCTTACCTTCTTATGTTAGCAATTTTACGTTTGCAACAAACCCAATAAATCCAACGCCAGGTTCTTCCCCATTTACATTTGATGTTCTTGCGGGTGGAACAACAGGCTTAGCTACTTTGACGATTCAAGGTGATGGGGTTGATGGAGGAATACCAGTTTCTGCAAATGTTGAATTAAGTGTTTTATACTCTTCTGGAACCACTTCAGCAGTATCATTATCTGCACCTGCAAATTCTGCAACTAATGTTGCACTTACACCAACCTTTAGTTGGGCTGCGGATGCAAATGCAACCAGTTATCGTTTAATGGTTTCTACAGATCCAGGCTTTTCAACCTTATTAATTGATGAAACTGTTACTGGTAATTCTTTTGTAGCATCAGGTTTGCCAGGTGCAACACAATTGTACTGGAAAGTTGCTACTCAATCTGCTTGTAATGGTGCAGATGTAGAATCTAGTGTCTTTAGTTTTACTACGGTAGAAGTTTTTTGTACCTCCGTGCCAGTGGCAATTCCTGATAATAATGCAGCTGGTGTTGATGTTACTCTCAGTGTGGCAGCTATGGGAACTTTAGATTCTATTACTGCAAGTGTTAAATCTGGGCATACTTATCCTGGAGATTTAATATTTACATTAAATCATTTAGGCAACTCTGTTACTTTAATGGATAGACCAGGTGGTAATTCATGTGGTCAAGACGGTATTGATGTGGTATTTGATGACAACAGTACAACTCCTGTAGAAACGGCTTGTGCCTCAACCTCGCCTGGAATTGGTGGAATATTAAAGCCAGAACAACCTTTAACACCATACGTTGGAGCTGAATTTGCTGGTGATTGGGTATTGCATGTCAGTGATAATGCAAACATAGATACAGGTAGTATAGATGAATTTTGTATCGTACCTAATTATGCAGTTGTTCTTGTTCCAGAAATCACATTAACTAAAACCGCTACACTCACAACAGATACAGGTTATATTGGTGAAGCGGATTTAAATGATGTGATTACCTTTAGTGTCAGCGTGGAAAATACAGGAGATGTGGCATTAGATACTTTGGTTGTCAATGACACAATGGCAGGTGTATTGACTTGTACTCCAACGACATTAGCACCAGGTGCAATTGCTACTTGTACAGACTATACTTACACCGTGGTTCAAGGTGATATTGATGCGGGCGGTTCAATTGACAATACGGCTACTGCAACTATGACTAATCCGGTAGATGCGACAACCTACAACAGTGCTGCTTCTACTCAAACAGCTATTAACCAAGCTTTCTTTAAAGATGGCTTTGAATAAATAGTTATTAATTGTTATTAATTGTAAGATAAAAAACGGCTTTTATTAGCCGTTTTTTTAATATGGCTTTAAATTAGGAATTATTAGATATGAGAAAACTTCAATTAATTACATTTGCAACTATATTGTTAGCAATGTATTCTGTCAGCGGTGTTTGTGAAATTCAAACTAAAACATGGTTGCGAATAGAACAACCAGGCCAGAATTTATTAAGTAAAATGTCTTCAAAAAGTTTAAATTATGGAAGTTTTATTTGGGTCGAAAAATCAATTTCTGAGCCACTATTATCAACTGACTATAGTAAAGTAACTGAATACATAGATCCATTTTATTTTCGATTAGATACTGTTTCATTTGATCCATTACAATCAATCCCATCTGATGCATTGTGGTTTAATGATATAGCAACTAACATAAATGGATTTTTTATTGTACAGTTTAATGGTCCTATAAAGCCAGAGTGGTTAATTAACTTACAAGATTTAAATATTAAACCTCTAAAAGCTCTTGCTCCATTTTCGTATATTGTTTGGACTAACTCACAAGCCCTTGAAAACATAAAACCACTATCTTTTGTACGTTGGAACGGATATTTTTATTCAGCATTCAGAGTTCAAGGAAATAATAGACACTTACCCTCAGTACAAACTCAAAGTATGGCTTTAGTGTATAAAAAAGAATTGCAAGAAACAACTACCAAAATGAAGAACATTGGTGCAACCGTTCTTAAAGTACGCAATGTTGATGTGAACTTCGATGTAATAACATTTAAAGTAGCAGGGAATTTATATTCAGAACTGTCTAAAATAGCTGGAATTCTTACGGTTCAGAAAATTTCTCAAGATGCTGGTGCTCGAGGAGAGATGAGTCAACAGTCAATAGTTGGAAACTATGACGGTTCTAACGCAATTTTTCCAGGTTATCAAGATTGGCTAACTCCTACTGGGCTTGATGGGACTGGTATAAAAGTTGGCGTAGTAGATGGAGGAATTTTTGAAAACCATCCAGATTTAACTGACAACATGAGTGCGTGTATTGGTTTAGGTCCTAGTTGTGGTAGTTCAACGAGCAGCCATGGTACGCATGTTGCTGGTGCAATCGGTGGTTCTGCAGCATCAGGGGTGGTTGATAGCAACGGTTTTTTAAGAGGACAAGGAGTGGCTCCAGGTGTAAGTATTGTTGAGCAATTGTATTCTCCCTTATTAGGAGCAGGACCTGGAGGAATGGTTGCAGGAGGTATGTTGTCAATTTTTAAAGATTCTGCAGTTAGCGGAGTGCAGTTAACCAACAACTCATGGGGTCCTACAGGAACTCCTCAAGGGTATGATATACCCACTATGGAAATCGATATGATTAGCAGAGATGCTGATCCTGATACTGTCGGTTCACAGCCTATACTTGCTGTTTGGTCAATCATGAATGGTGGTGGAGATGGTGGAGGAAGTTGTAATCCAAGTTCATTAGGTTCTCCTGACGAAGCAAAAAACTTATTTGCAGTAGGGTCAACAAAATTACAAATAAGTGGCGGTAGCCAAATACCAGAAATTTTTGATATTTCATCAAATAGTGCACATGGTCCAGCTTGTGATGGTAGGTTGATTCCTCATATTGTCGCTCCAGGATGTTCTACAGATGCTCCCAATAGTTCTACGGGTTATGGCTTTTTATGCGGTACTTCTATGGCATCTCCAGTAATTTCTGGGTCAGTAGCTTTATTTTGGCAATGGTATCGAAATACATTCTCAGTTGATCCCAGTCCTGCACTTGTCAAGGCAACTTTTACTGCTGTTGCAAAAGATTTAAATGGTTTTCAAGATGCAGATGGGCTCATAATGGGGCATCCCCCTGATAGGAAACAAGGGTGGGGTCGAGTTGATCTGGATAAGGTTATCAATCCAGTAAATCAAGTTAGGTTTTATGATCAACAAACAATATTTACCGCAACAGGTGAGACATGGAATCAAGAGTTAGTTGCAGACGATCCATCAAAAGAACTCAGGGTTATGTTAGTTTGGACTGATGCTCCTGGTGCTGGTCTTGGTGGGACAACTCCAGCTTGGGTTAATGATTTGGATTTAACTGTAATAACCAGCTCTGCTTCTTATCGGGGCAATGTCTTTGGAACTGATGGATTTTCAACAACTGGTGGTACTGTTGATGAAAAAAATAATATGGAAGCATTATTCATCAAACCAACTCAGCATAATGGAGCCGCGTTTACTTTATCTGTTTTAGCAGCAAATATAGCAGCTGATGCATTAAACCCTCATAGTCCAGGAGTACCAGCACAAGATTTTGCATTGGTTTGTTATAACTGTAAAGAATTTGTAGATGTTGGTTTAATATATAAAGATGGTTTTGAAAATTAAACTAACAAAAGTTTTTTAAAAATTGGTTAATTAATGAAATTATACAGTTATTGGCGCAGTACAGCGGCTTATCGGGTGCGAATCGCCTTAAATATGAAACAACTGGATTATGACTATGAAGCGGTTCATCTGGTTAAGGAGGGAGGCGAGCATCTTCATGACAAATACAAATCACTCAATCCTCAATCTTTAGTCCCTGCATTAGAAGTTCAAGGTGGGCAAATCTTAACGCAATCATTAGCCATAATTGACTACCTTGAGCAGATGTATCCAACTGTGAGTTTATATCCATCCGATGCAATTGAAAAAGCACAAGCAAAAGCCATGGCTCTTTCCATTGCTTGTGATATTCATCCGCTAAACAATTTACGGGTCTTGAAGTATCTAAAGAGCCAATCGTGGCAGCAAGAACAAGTGGACAAGTGGTATGCTCATTGGATTCATACAGGATTTACAGCAATAGAAAAACAATTAACAAACAGTGCAGGGCAATTTTGTTTCGCAAACACGGTGACGGTTGCCGATATATTTTTAGTGGCACAAGTCTATAATGCTAATAGATTTAATGTTCCATTAGATGATTATCCATTGATTGAAAAGATTAATAATTACTGTTTAACTCAACAGGTTTTTATAGATGCAATACCTGAAAATCAACCCGATTGTGATGCTTGAGTTAATAATTCAATAATTTCTTCACGGTTAGTTAGTCCAAGTATTAATAATAAGTCGCCTTCTTGTGCCCACTCTAAGGCCTTCTGAGTTCCTTGGATGGTGTCATCGGCATGAATAATTTGGTGCTCTTTGATTCCTCCTGAAATGGCATAATCGTGAATTATTTTGGGTATGACTCCTTTCTCACGTCCACGTAGA
>JALSIL010000284.1 GCA_026990095.1 Lysobacterales bacterium | reverse complement strand
AGTGGCACTATGCATTACCAAGCTCCATTCATGTTTGCTGGCAACGACAGTTTCACTTACACCATCACCGACGGCAATGGCAATACCGCAACTGCCACGGTTATTATGTGTGTTGCGGATTAGTTCATGCCAGATAAATTTGCTGCATTAAGAAAAAAATACCTTTCTAGCTTTCCTGCAAAGCTAGAAGGGATTGAAGAAGCACTAAAAAAAAAGGACATGAAACTTATTCATGACCTCATTCATAAACTCAGAGGCTCGAGTGGCGGTTATGGATTTGATGAAATCTCCGTTCATTGCAAAAATATAATGCAGCAACTGCATGAATCAAACAACAAGACCACAAAAGATATCGAAAAAGCTATAGAGACCCTCTTGGTTTTGCTCTCAACTGCAAAATAAAAACAATTGAAGACGTCAATTGAGGACACACACTTTACCCCCTTTACTATTAACTCCCTGCAGAATTTAGTTATTTTTTATCGCTTTCGTAGTTAACTAATCAGGTTTTGAGCTACAATACTAAACTATTACTTGTTTTGTATTTGAAATTTTATGAAATCAATAAATCCTATACTCCCTGTTAAAAAAATAATTTTATTCTTGAGCTTGGTTATTTTTATCGCATCTTGTGCCACCTCTCCCATGGGCAGAAAGCAATTTATCCTTATTGGTGACAATGAAATGAATAAGATGGGCATTGCTTCCTTTACTAAGATGAAAACCTCAAGCAAAGTGTCTCAAGACCAAAAAGCCCAACGTTATGTGCGCTGTGTTGCCAATGCGATTGTTAATGAATTGCCCGAGCAATGGCGTAAACAAGCTTGGGAAGTGGTGGTCTTTGATGACAATTCCGCTAACGCTTTTGCATTACCTGGCGGTAAAATTGGTGTGCACACTGGATTGCTGAAAGTCGCAACCAACCAAGACCAATTGGCCACCGTTATCGGTCACGAAGTCGCTCACGTGTTATCCCGTCATGGTGCGGAACGAGTCTCGCAACAAATGGGACTGGAAATTGCCATGCAAGCCACTGATGCCATTAGTAAAAACAAAATGCAAAACCAAGGCTCACAAAGGGCGTTGATGTCTGCACTTGGCTTAGGAGCGCAGTTTGGTGTTTTGCTGCCATTTAGTCGAACTCACGAGAGTGAGGCAGATTTATTTGGGTTGAACCTAATGGCAAAAGCAGGGTTTAATCCACGCCAAAGTGTCAATCTTTGGCAAAACATGGCTAAAGCCAGTGGTGGTAAACGCCAACCTCAGTTTATGTCAACCCACCCAAATCCAGAAAAACGCATTGAAAAACTTGCCAACTTTATGCCACAAGCACTGGCATTACAAAAACAAGCTCAATTAAATGGTAAAAATCCACGTTGCCAATAAATTAAATGCTGTGGTATGTTTTAAAACGTCTACTTGGAGCCATCCCAACCTTAGCGTTATTAATTACCATTGCTTTTTTTCTCATTCGCATTGCACCAGGAGGACCTTTTGACTCAGACAAAGAGCTTCCTCCCGAAATTTTAAAAAGCATTCAAGCCAAATACCATTTGGATGAATCCTTACCCAAGCAATACATCCGATATTTAACAAACATCGCTCAAGGAGACTTTGGCCCTTCTTTTGCCTACAAAGACTTTACCGTTACCGAACTAATAGCCAAAGGGTTTCCAGTATCCTTAACTATTGGTGGGTTGGCTTTGTTGTTGGCAATAATAATCGGCATAAGCTTAGGCGTGCTGGCAGCAGTTAATCAAAACACGTGGCTAGATTATGTGCTTATGTCATCTGCCATGACAGGCATTTCCATCCCTAATTTTGTGGTTGCCCCCTTATTAATACTCTTGTTTGCCATTTATAACCAATGGCTTCCTGCAGGTGGTTGGTCAGGTGGTAATTGGGTAAATTTAATTCTTCCTGTTGTTGCTTTATCTTTGCATTATATCGCCTATATTGCACGGATTATGCGCGGTTCTTTGATTGAGATTTTAAAACAAGATTATATTCGTACCGCCAAAGCCAAGGGACTATCACCCTCCACCATCATCATAAAGCATGCAATTAAACCCGCCCTAATGCCGGTAATATCCTATTTGGGTCCAGCCGCCGCTGGGATATTAACAGGCTCCGTGGTGATTGAAAAAATATTTGGCATCCCAGGTCTGGGTCAATATTTTGTTCAAGGGGCTTTGAATCGAGATTACACTTTGGTCATGGGTGTCATAATCTTTGTTGGTGTTCTGATTATCTTATTCAACCTTATTGTGGATATTTTATACGCATGGCTTGATCCAAAAATACAACTAGAGAACAACGCATGAATGAAGTTGGCACAAGTCTGTGGCACCACGCTTGGTTGCGTTTAAAGCAAAATAAACTGTCCATCGCCAGTGGGTTAATGTTGATGTTAATCCTAGTTTTAGTTATTTTTGCTCCTTTCATTTCACCTTATGACAGTGAATTTATTGACTGGGAAAACATGTCCATCCCACCGGATTTTGCCACATCCCATTATTTTGGCACCGACATGATGGGACGAGATTTATTTGTTCGAACCTTACAAGGCGGTCGTATTTCTTTATTGGTTGGCTTTGTAGCCACCTTTGTTAGCCTGATTATTGGTGTCAGTTATGGAGCAATTGCAGGTTTTTATGGCGGCAAAATAGATAGCATCATGATGCGTATTGTCGATATTCTCTATGCCCTGCCGTTTATGTTTATCGTAATCGTACTCATGG
>JALSIL010000283.1 GCA_026990095.1 Lysobacterales bacterium | reverse complement strand
CCCAGTTCCAAGCAGGGCATTTTGTGGTTATTCCGACCGCTTGTTGGTTAACTCCATGATTTATAATATCAATGTATTCTAGGGTAATGTGGTGGGCATAAGTTGCATTGCCTTCGGCTTTTATAGCATCGACAAACAATTCATTACCATTTATTAAAATATTGCGTATTACAAAGTAACTCGAATCTTTGATACTTACCGTATTGCAACAACTTCTAGCCGTAAACTCAGCAATACCGACATCAGGGCCTTCAATAATTATACAGTTATGTTGACTTGCATTAAAATTGTGGATTGGTAGACCAACTGGATAGACTCCAGCACTGAGTTTTAATTTATCGCCTCTTGTAGTGTGTTGAGTTATGCAAAGGTCTCTAGTAGTAATAAATAGTTAAACATTTTAAACCGTCACCTATTCAAAGTCATCTACAAAAATAATATCGGCGGGCTTAAATTCTTGTGCAATTGTCCAGCCAGAATTGCCAGCAGTATCGTAGCGATAAGCCCCAACATCAAGCGAGCCAACTCTTGAGCTTAAATTAAAATCAATAGCGGCATTGTATTGGGCATCGGCGGTGTTGATTAAAGCGGAGCTCGCTTTAGGAAAGACGTCTTGCGGTAAACTTCCGCTAAAGGAGGCGTTGCTGAAATCAGAGCTCAAGCTTCCCGTATTAGCAAAACCACTTGAAACACCAATCAGGCTTCCTTGCCCAATATTGTTGGAAACGGTTAAGTCACTTAACGTTCCTGATGCTCGAATGGCAACGCCAGATTGTGAATACAAAGCATTATTGGCAATAGTAATGGGTCCAGAAATTGAGCTGATGCGTATCACCGAACCATTAGTATTGAGGACGGTGTTATGGGTGATTTCTAAATTGCTCGGTACGCCATTTTGATGGGCTTGGCAATGTATGCCGTCAAACGCCGCACCGAGAATAATATTATTGCGAATAATGGTATCTGCCGCACTTTGTATCGCATGATCGCCGCAGCCCCACATAACATTGCCCTCAAGAATATTGGCAGCACCATTGCCAACAGTTGAATAGGTAATCAAACAAGGATAACCCGTGTCATGGATAACATTGTCGCGGATGACATTGTTATAACTGCCTTCCTTAAGTTCAATTCCATCACCTTGAGAAACCGATGAGCCATTGGTGTGGTGGATATAATTGTTGGCAAATAAGCTATCAAAAACTTGGCAACTATTATTATTGCAACCCAAATACATGCCTTCACCCGTGCCATTGGTGTGGTGAATGTGATTATGAGTGAAATTCAAACCTTGATACAGTTTGTTGTTGTCATTGGCAGTAATGGCAGCATCACCTGTATCATGAATATGATTATTAACTAGACTTATAAAACTGGAGTTATTTAAACGCAAACCGCGAGAACCACCACTAAACTCAATACCTTTAAAAGTGACATAAGTGCTGTTCTCAATATCTACAATATTTTGGTTGGCATTGGGTCGATTGACATGCGGAGTATGACCCGCTTTTGCACGAATGATACAAGGTAAAGCTGCTGTGCAGTTTAGCGTAACGCCAAAACGCGAAGTGACGGAATAAAGACCTGTGGTTAATTCTAAAATATCACCTGGTTGCAATGCATTAGTGGCAGTTATAATATTATCGGTTGGACTAATTTCAAAGATAGTAGCCAAGCTCTTACTTGGGTTAATGCCTAATAATAAGGTCGTCATTAACAGTATTTTTTTCATAAAAAACATCTTAATCTAAAAGTCATTGATTTATCTTAAGCATATACACGCAAGAAACTGTGATGACTCTAGCAAACTGAGGTAAAAAATATTGACAAAGCCGAAATAATACTTAAGATACTCACAAATTAAATTACCAATGATTTAAATCACACCACATTAATTTAGGAGGTAACACATGCAACACTTACAAATGAGAAAAAACACTTAAGCCTCCCAGCACACATATCTGGAAGGCTTGAAAAGAATCGTGCCTTTCAGGAAATAAATAAAGCCTGAAATGCACTTGTATTTCAGGCTTTTTTTATGCCTGAAGCTTTTCCTTTTTGTCATTCCCATGAAAATGGGAATCCAGTCTCTTTGAGCAATCTGGATTCCCGCATTCGTGAGGATGACAATCTGGATCAAATTTAAAGGAAAGCAGATATGCCCATTTTAAAACAAATAAACAAGGCACACGTGCCTATTAAGATTTACACCAATGACATCAACTCGAAAGCGATTGATCAGTTGGTTAATATTGCCAATTTACCGATTGTGCACCATCATGTGGCAGCGATGCCCGATGTGCATGTGGGAATTGGTGCAACTGTTGGTTCGGTTATTCCGACACTCAATGCCGTTATTCCCGCCGCCGTTGGCGTGGATATTGGTTGTGGCATGAATGCCGTGCGTACCAGTTTGAAAGCCAGTGATTTGCCAGATAATTTATACAGTATCAGGCGAAATATCGAGCGATTGATTCCTGTAGGTTTCAACTGGCACAGCCGTGCGGTGGTCAAATCATCAACCGTGAAGGCGCTTGATAAACCACTTGATGAAATTTTGTATAAGCATCCAAGCATTGCTAAGATGTTTCGCACCTTTCATCAAACATGGCATCGACAACTCGGCACTTTGGGTGGTGGCAACCATTTCGTTGAAATCTGTTTGGATGAAAACGATGAGGTGTGGATTATGCTGCACTCAGGTTCTCGTGGGGTTGGTAATGCCATTGGTCGTTATTTTATCAA
>JALSIL010000282.1 GCA_026990095.1 Lysobacterales bacterium | reverse complement strand
AGTGAACCCAGATGCTTAAAACGAAGACCAAAACCTTATCAATTAATGACCCAAAAAAGGTCAATAATGCGAGAACTTCCTCACAGGGGTAAAAAACGTGCTAAACAGGCTTAACTTAGCAGCATTCAGTACTGACCCCTTAAACTCAGGCAATTTGATTGACCGCTTATACGAACCCAAAGTATTTTTAAAGGACATGATTCACCGTTTAAATCAAGGCGGATTGCTGGTATTGACTTCCCCTTATACATGGCTAGAAGAATACACTGAAAAAGAAAATTGGCTAGGTGGCAAGAAAATCAACGGTGAAAATTTCACCACACTTGATGGCATGCATGAATGCTTGGATAGTGATTTTAAATGTATCGTAAAACACGATGTGCCTTTTGTTATTCGTGAAACAAGAAGAAAACATCAATTGACAATTGCTCAGATGACGATTTGGAAAAAGAAGTGAGTTTGTTTGTCTATCGCCACAGCTTCGCTGTTTTCAGTAACGCAGAGAGCGAAAAGGTGGCGCAAAGGTACACAGTGGATATGATAATTTAACTTGTTCACACACGGAGCACGAGAGATTTTTCTTTGAATAGTTTGCTTGTGTCGGTTGATTTGGTATTCCTTTTTTGGTATTTTTTAAAGGTCTCAAATTTGAAAAGTTTATAATACATGTCAAAAGATAAAAATAATGAAAAATAATCTTGAAGTTATTGGTAGTAATCGAATCATATTAGGAATTATTATTATAATAATCATGGGATTATCGTTATACTTAATTGAATCTAAGTCGTTAATTGGATTTGCAATACACTTTTTTGTCGGACTGCCTTTACTAGTGATGTTTTGTTTTATTATTCTATTTGATTTTATTAGATTAAGGAATAATGAAGCCATTGGAAGGGAAGAAAAATCAAAAATCTTTTGGTTTTTGTCACTTCTTCTTGTACTTGATTTGCTGAGTTTCATTCCACCATTTTTCTTTGAATTTGTAGTAGGGTAAGTTCAGATGAAATTTTTAAGCAAACTGAAGTATTTGAACTCGTTCCCTCGATGAGATTGGGAAAGAGTTAAAATTAAAAAAGAGGATTGCTTTTGGCGAATTATGTTTTTCTTTTTAAGTTTAAATTGTGAAGAACAATGCAAAGGTATATACTTGGCTATACATTAATTAAAAAATTGTTTATAATTTATGCTGTCAAAAATACAAAAATGGGGAAATTCTCAAGGAGTTCGTATTCCTTTGAAGGTCTTAAAGAACTCAGATATTGATATTGGTGAAGAAATAGAAATCGTGGTAGAGGATGGTAAAATTATTTTAACACCTACGCATAAAATTCATGGCAGATTTGCTATCAAGGATTTGGTGGCTGAAATGCCTGCTGATTATCAAGTTGAAGAAATGGATTGGGAACAACCAAAAGGCAAAGAAGAGTGGTAGATTATTGCCCAGATAAAGGAGATTTTATTGTGGTGAATTTTAATCCACAATCAGGACATGAACAAAAGGGCAGGAGGCCAGCTTTGGTGGTTAGTAATAAACTTTTTAATCAAGTAACAGGAATGACCATGGTCTGTCCAATCACCAACACCGATCGCAAAATTCCTTTTCATGTTTCAATTGCAAACAAATCATCGCTCACTGGCTTTGCTATGGTTGAGCAAATGAAATCAATAGATTACAAGGCACGAAAAGTAAAGTTTATAGAAAAAGCTGATTTAGAAATATTAAATGATGTATTAAGTATTTTGGATGCATGTATTTATCAAGATTAGGAGTGTCAAATGAATAATTTCCCCAAACTCGCCATGGCACGTTTTTCACAGAGAATTTCTGATCAATTCAAGGGTCAGAAATTGATTCCAATGCACAATACCAATCCAGAGCCTTTTACTCAGAGTGAATTAGAACAAACGATTGAACGCTCATTTGATTCGATATTACAGAATGTTAATTTGGGCTTTGCACCTGATGCTGGAACTGTTGCTTTGCGCCAGACTTTGGTGGATTGTCATTATGAGAATATTTCTATTGGTGATGTGGTTACCCATGCCGGTGCGCAGGAGGCTTTATTTTGTGCTTTTTATGCAATATTGAAAGAGGGTGATCAAGTATTGGCTGTTGCTCCTATTTTTGAGCCATTGGTGCAAATTCCATTGAATATCGGTTGTGATGTGAGTTATGTGCACTTGCAAGCCGATAATGATTGGGCTTTGGATTTTGATGAGGTTGAAGCAAATTTCAAACAAGGTTGTAAACTTTTTATTATTAACTTTCCACACAATCCTACTGGTACAACTTTAACCGAAAAAGATTTAAAACAGCTTGTTGCATTGTGTAAAAAATACAATGTGTGGCTGCTATCGGATGAGGTGTTTAGGGGATTGGAACGCAGTCCTGATTATCGTTTGCAAGCGGTGGCAGATATTTATGATAAAGGCATCAGTGTTGGCGTGATTTCAAAAGCCTTTGCAATCCCTGGCATTAGGATAGGATGGCTGGTTTGTAAGAACAAACAATTCAGGCTCTTCACCGCTTATATGTGAGTAAAAAAAGGATACGAGTTCAAACTTAACTCGTTGTATTATAAGGTTTCTAACAACTTTATAAGCAGAAGAATAAATGAGCACAAGTATCCCCAAACCTATTTTAGGAATAAACACCCAAGTAGTCAACACAATTCAACAGCAAGAATCAGGTAAAATAATCATTATCTGTAACCGCGACAAACGTACCAGAATCATTGATCCT
>JALSIL010000281.1 GCA_026990095.1 Lysobacterales bacterium | reverse complement strand
ACATCAAACCCAGCACCAATAAAAATTGCGCCACCACCGGCAATATTAAAAATAGTACCGGAGCTTATATTTGATGCACTATTGCCCTCAAACGTACAATCCTTAATGAGAACAGAGCCGTTGATAGTGCCCCCAAACAGACCAATTGCCCCACCACCACCTGCGTCAGTTGTATTGTTTAAAAACTTGAGTCTTTCTAAAGTCAAGGATGATGTTGGCAAAAGGAAAGCATATAAGGCGCCTCCATAAGTATATCCGAACCCAGATAAAAGCCGGTTACCAAGTATAGTCATGTCTTTGATTGTATAGCTGGCATCTGCAGTGAAGCCACCAATAACAAAGGCTGGTTGAATTCCAGTGGTATTGGTCAGATACATCGGATTTCGACCTGGCCCTCGAATTTCAATAGACTCAATGAGCTCTATTGGTGCAAAAGTAGTAAAGTATGCAGGCCAAAAATCTTCATTTAAATCAAATTCAATGATATCGATCGTTGGCATAGCATCACCAGCTATACACTCACCAACACTGACTCCAGATGCGACATTATTATTAACCGCATCAATTGCCTCGTTCAAAGTACATAACCCATCGTCATCTTCAACAGTAAGGTTGTTGGTATTAACTACAATCGTCGCTGAATACACCGACCCTGAAAAAACTAAAAAAACAATAAATATAAAGTTGAGCTTTCTCATAAAATTTTCCTACACACAGTATTATCAAAAAACCAAATTCTATACTATCTGAAAAATTGAATTATGATGGAAAAGTGAAGTTTTCATGATTTTATTTTTTTTTGCAATGATTGATATTACCCAAATCCCGATATAGAAACGTGAATTAGAATGCAATCAATTGGTTTTTAAGGCGGTATCTGAAAAAAAGGCGTGGGAATCTGTTTAGGTATCACGGTTAATTCAGGAGATTGCCACGCTCGTTCCTCTCTCGCAATGACGTGCATTCATCTATTTTAATTTTCTTGTCCGCTTTTTAAACTTTAAAACGCATACCTTAAATAATAGACAATTAAAGGTATCAATAATGAATCGAATAATAATTAGTACACTTGGATTGTTACTGGCGTTTACTGGTTTTGCATCGGTAATTACAGTGGATAATAATTGTTCACTTATCAATGCGATTGAATCCGCCAACAGCAATGCTGCGGTCGGGATGTGTGTGGCTGGAGATGATGTCGGCGGCAATGACTCTATTAGTTTGACGACTGATATTGTTCTGACGGCTTTTTATGACGATGATGTTAACCGTGGCAGAACAGGCACGCCTGCGATTACATCAAACATTGTATTGGAAGGCAATGGCCATGAGATCAAACGCGATGAATCGTTGGCTTGTGTTTTAAACACAACGAAAGATACGGGTGAATTTCGATTAATGCGCATTGCCTTTCCAGGAGTGTTAGACTTACGCAATGTTATCTTAAAAAATGGTTGTGCTGATGGCACCACCACTGACAGTAAAATAGGTGGTGCGGTTCTCAATTTTAATGGGACTTTGTTAGTTAGCAACTCGATTATTCAAAGTAATGCTGCCGAATTTCGCGGTGGTGGGGTAGATACCACCTTCGCTACGAGTACCATTACCAACAGTTATTTTGTGGGAAACCAAACCAATTTTGCAGGAGCGGGTTTAAGTAATTTTACCAGTGTAACGACTATAACTGGCTCAACCTTTGAAAACAATACTGCAGGCAATCGTGGAGGTGCTGTGTTTAATGTTGATGGCACCAGTGCCTTCAGTCAAAACGCAATCATGGTTCTGCTTAACAATACATTTTCAGGCAATACAGCCAACCAAACGGGCGGTGCCATATACAACGATAATGCACAAATTAACAATTCACACTTCAACACACTATCAGGTAATACTTCACCAGGTTTGGGAAGTGCCATTTATAACAGCGCCAGTGGAGACATCAGCATCTCACATTTTTTATTTGAAAACAATACCAATCTTTCGATTGAATGCATGAATGATAACGGTGCTTTTTTAAGTACATCGGGTTTAACTGATAATGTTGCAGGTGGGTGTGCGAGCACACAATCGGCTTCTATAAACCTACTTCCACTAACTAATAACGGCTGTATGACAGCCATTGCCGATGGCACTTGTGCCAAAACTCATGGATTAGCTTCCAATAGTGCTGCAATCAGTAATACAGTTTCCAACCTGACTGATTTTGACCAACGTGGCTTTGTGGTGATTGATGGCAAACGAGACACAGGTGCTTTTCAGTTTTTACTGCCAGAAGAACAATGTGGCAACAACCAACTGGGGCTAATTACAGCAACAGGCAACGATTTCTTTGTCGCCAGTGTTGACAATGAATTTGAGCTCAATCAAGCCATAATTTGTGCTAACTTGGATGATACAACAACAGATACCATTACATTGAGTACCAATATAACCTTGACTCATCAAATCACAAAAAACAATAATCAAGCCGCCACGGGTACACCATTGATTGATTCTCACATTGTTATGGGTGGCAATGGCTTTGTGTTGCAACGCGATTTAAACTTTAATTGTACTGTTGATTTTGTTGATGACAGAACTGAGTTTAGGATTTTTGAAATAGACACTCTTGGGCAATTGGATTTAAAGCAAATAACGCTCAGCAATGGTTGTGCCGATAGTTCTGGGGGCCTCAGTGATGGTGGGGCGGTGTATAATCGTGGTACGTTATCATTAGAAAATAGCCGCATTAAAGACAACCAGTCCAGTATTGGCGG
>JALSIL010000280.1 GCA_026990095.1 Lysobacterales bacterium | reverse complement strand
ATTCAAATCTTGGCGAACGGCATCTTCCAACATGCTCATGGGAACTGTAGATGGCTTTTTGGTTACGGTGCTTCTTTGTGCATAATGCCTAATAGATTCAGGCATATAACCGCGTCTACGCATACCTGATACGGTTGGCATACGTGGGTCATCCCAGCCATCAACTTTGCCTTTTTCAACCAATTCATTCAGTTTGCGCTTAGATGTAATGGTGAACGTTTGGTTCAAGCGGTTAAATTCTATTTGTTGTGGATGACATTCGAGTGAAATATTATCCAACACCCAATCGTATAAGGAACGATGGTCTTCAAATTCAAGTGTACAGATCGAATGGGTAATGCCTTCAAGTGCATCCGAAATACAATGAGTAAAATCATACATTGAATAGATACACCATTTATCGCCTGTACGTATATGATGAGCACGTTTTATTCGGTATAAAATTGGATCACGCATATTGATATTGCCCGATTGCATGTCAATCTTGGCACGTAAAACCATAGCTCCATCGGCAAACTCTCCTGCTTTCATGCGTGCAAATAAGTCTAATGACTCTTCTATAGGTCTGTCACGATAAGGGCTATTTGTCCCAGGAGTGGTGAAATTGCCACGATTTTTGCGTATTTCTTCAGGGGATTGTTCATCAACAAACGCCAATCCTTTTTCAATTAACTCAATTGCATAAGCATAAAGTTTATCAAAATAATCAGAAGCATAATGTATCTTATTATGCCAATTAAAACCCAACCATTTAATATCGCGTTGAATGGACTGTGCGTATTCAACAGCTTCTTTTTCAGGATTCGTGTCATCAAAACGTAAATTACACAAGCCTTGGTAATCCTGGGCTATGCCAAAATTTAAACATATGGATTTAACATGACCCACATGCAAAAAACCATTAGGCTCTGGTGGAAAGCGTGTGTGCACTTGTGTGTGTTTGCCTGAAGCTAAATCGGCATCAATTATTTGGGTAATAAAATTTTCTGAAACGTTTTTATCCGTCATTTTTCTGATTAAAATTAGTAAGCTTTGTATTTTACAAGCTAATAATATTTTAGCTAGTCTTTCATGGATATTATTTAATGAGTTTTAAAGTATGATTACTTTATCCACTTCTTTGGGTTTAATGGTTTGGCATCTTTTCTAATTTCAAAATACAAAGCAGGTGTTTGCAATGTTCCACTATTGCCCACAGTCGCAATAACCTGGTTTTCCTTTATCCAATCTCCCACTTCGACATTGATTGTTTCATTGAACCCATATAAAGACATAAACCCATCTTGGTGGTCAATAATCACCAACATACCAAACCCGCGTAACCAATCCGCAAAAGCAATACGCCCATACGCCACCGCTTTAACAGAATCACCAATCTGACCTTTAATAACCACACCATTCCATTTGGTGTTTTCTGATCTTTTTGACTTAAATGAATGAGTATAAATGCCTTTAAGGGGTTTTCTTAACGAACCTTTCCTCATCCTAAAAGGTTTTTCAGAACCCAAAGAATCAGGCAAATCAGTCAATAAGTTTTTTATTTCCAGAAAGAGTTGCTGCAATCGTTTTTGATCATTACTTAACCTTTTTGACTTTTTAGTGTCTCTGCCAATTTCCTCTTTTAATGCCTTCAAGGTGTTGAGTCGTACCTTTCTTTTTTCTAATAGTTTATCTTGTTCTGCTAGCAATACTTGCTGCTTAGTATTTTCTTGATTCAATAATATTTCTTGTTTGCGTTGCACCTCTTGCAGTTGTTTAATCTCATTAGCAACACTTTTAATTAAAGAAAACAGTTTATTTTGTAAGTATTTGATTTTATGTTTAGTCTCAATGCTGTTTTCATTATTTGGATTGATTAAAAGCATTTTAATTGTTTTATCATGATTCAAATACACTTGAAGCTTTAATAAATTTGCCACTTGCAATTTTTGTGCTTCAATACTCTTAGATTTGTTTTTTATTAGCAGCTTATTTTTTTCTACGGCTAAACTTATAATGTTAAGCTGTTTATCAACACGAGCCACCTCTTTTGCTACTTTGTTGATTTCTTTATCTTGCACTTCAAGCTGTTGCAATAATTGTTGTTCTTTTCCTTTTGCTTGATTCAATTTGTTTTTTAATAAAGACAGTTTTTTTTGAATTGATTTGATTTTCAAACTCACCTCTTCTTCACTTTGTTGTGCTTGAATTGAACAAGACAGTAAGATAAAGATAAGAATGACGGCTTTAGACATGAAATAATAGACAGTAAACGAAAGTATATTATAAAATGCCTTACTCTTTTTTAACAAGAAAAACTCAAAAGAGTACTTGAAATAGGTTTTTTAAACCTTATAAAGTGTACTTGAAGAGTTTTAGGAATTTTTTATGGCACAATTAGCTGAGTTTATTGGCAATCATTTATTGTTATCTTTAGCATTTTTAGTTACTTTTTTTCTCTTAGTAATGATGTTATTATCAGAAAAAATGCAGGCATTCGCGAGTATTAAACCAGCACAATTAACTCAATTAGTTAATCACCAAAATGCCATTGTAATCGACACTAGAAATCCAGAGGCATTTGCACAAGGACATATTACCAATGCAATAAACATTCCTTTAAGTGACTTTAATTCCAACTCAGTTGCTTATGAAAAATACAAAAACAAGAACGTAATTGCGTATTGCGTTAGTGGCATTAGTTCACGCTCTGCCTGTAAAAAGCTTATTAATGCAGGAATCAAAAATGTTTACAATTTGTCAGGGGGCATTAACGC
>JALSIL010000279.1 GCA_026990095.1 Lysobacterales bacterium | reverse complement strand
GCACACTTTTTACATTTCAAAGCACATTTAATAAGAGTTTAAACAAAGGCATTGATGTGGTTTATGGGCTTGATTATTACCACGACACCATCAATAGTGCTAAACAAGAATTATCCTATGGGCTTCAAAGCAAAAAACCCTCGCGTTTTCCTGATAACTCTACCATGCGTCATCTGGGAATATTTGCCGATGCGACCAAATATTTAGAAAGGCAAGACATTACTTTTGGAGTCCGTTACAGTGATTATCGCATTGATTTAAACAGCCCAGATATTGCTCATGATGTTTTGGATTTAGACGATTTAACTTGGCATGTCGGCTGGCTGTATCATGTTGATACCAATAACCGCCTGTTTGCTAATTTAGGTCGTGGTTTTAGGCCGCCCAATATATTTGATTTGGGACAGATAGGTGAAAGACCCGGCAATCGTTTTAATATCATCAATACAGAAATAAAACCAGAATCAGTACACACACTGGATATTGGTTGGAAACATTTCGGCAGCCATTGGTTTGTGGATTTTGCCTTATTCTACTCACAATACACCGATAAAATTGCCAGTGTTGAAACAGGAGAATTAACCGATTCTGGGCAATTTATCGTCCACTCCCAAAACATTAATGACGTGGTTCTTTATGGGTTAGAAAGCAGCATTCGGTATGATATCAGTGATACATCCGAACTTAAGGCGGTAATAAATTATACCTGGGGAAGAGAAAACTCACAAATGGTGTCAGAACCAGCCGATAGAGTTCCACCACTGAATGGATTTATTGGCTACAAAAAAACAATAAATGACAAATGGAGCATAAATCCAAAAATTATTTTTGCTGCTACGCAAGACCGATTAAGTGCACGCGATATTCGAGACCCTCGCATTCATCCCAATGGAACGGGAGGATTTACCACCTATAATATTCATGTAAATTGGAAAATCTCAGGCACATCAACCCTTCGTTTTGGAATAGAGAATATATTTGATAAAAAATACCGAGAACATGGTTCAGGACTCGAGGCTGCTGGACGCAATTACCAAGTATCATTAAATCATCTTTTTTAAGCTGACTTAATCATAAGGCTATATTTCTAAGCCATGGTCTTGTAAAATTTAGGCTTTCCTATTTTTCGTGGACTCGTTAATACCGTGTTGATTTTTGAACATTCAAAAGCAGGTCGTCAAGCCTTTGCACAAGCCCCAACTGAAGCTATTGATTCTGTCAATATTCCCAAAGAATTACAAAGGCAAACAAAGCTTGGTTTACCCGAAGTTAGTGAGCTTGATGTGGTGAGGCATTACACCCGTTTAAGCCAGAAGAACTTTTCCATTGATACGCATTTTTATCCGTTGGGATCATGCACAATGAAATACAACCCACGGGTCTGTAATTCGTTGGCGATGAGTGATGGGTTTTTAAATCACCACCCATTAGCACCAACAAGTTTGTCACAAGGCATATTGTCGTGTATGTACCATTTGCAAGAAATCCTACAAGATGTCACTGGCATGAAGGCGGTTTCACTTACACCAATGGCAGGAGCACAAGGCGAATTTTCAGGTATTGCCATGATTAAAAAATACCACCAGGAGCGTGGAGACTTTGACCGCAATGAAATTATCTGCCCTGATGCAGCACATGGAACAAATCCAGCAACCGCTATCATGTGTGGTTATAAAGTTAAAGAAATCCGCACCAACCGCGATGGTAATATCAATATCCATGATTTGGTGCCATTATTGGGACCAAAAACAGCAGGTATCATGCTCACTAACCCATCAACCTTGGGTGTGTTTGAGCCCAATATTACTGAAATTGCAAAATTGGTTCACGAAGCAGGCGGTTTGCTGTATTACGATGGAGCCAATTTAAATGCCATACTAGGCAAAGTACGCCCAGGTGATATGGACTTTGATGTAATTCACATGAATTTGCACAAAACCTTTTCCACGCCGCATGGTGGCGGTGGACCTGGTTCTGGTGCAATTGGAGTCGGCAAACGCTTAGTGCCTTATATGCCGATTCCTTATGTGGATAAAGATGAAAACGGTTACCATTATGTGGATGAGAAACAAGCACCCAAAACCATTGGCAGACTATCAGCTTTTGCGGGCAATGTTGGGGTAAATCTGCGTGCCTATATTTATGCGCTTATGTTAGGCAAAGAAGGTATGCCACGGATTGCTGAATTTGCCACTTTAAATGCTAATTATTTAATGAAAGAGTTAGAGCGAGTTGGCTTCCAACTAGCCTTTCCCAATCGTCGTGCTAGCCATGAGTTTATTGTCACTTTAAAAAAACAAGCCAAAGATTTAAACCTAACTGCAACCGATGTCGCCAAAACGCTATTAGATTATGGCATGCACGCACCAACGATTTATTTCCCGCTTTTGGTGGCAGAATGCATGTTGATAGAACCAACCGAAACAGAATCCAAACAAACCATTGATAAGTTTGTGGCAGCGATGGCAGATATTCTCAAACAAGCAACAGATGATATTGAGCCAATAAAGCAAGCACCGCATACCGCACCAAACCGCCGTTTAGATGATGCAAAAGCGGTCAAACAGCCCAACTTAGTGTGGCAAGAAGAAGCGTAAAATGGCAAGCAAACAACGCAGAGGAATCAAGCAAATCTATGCCGCCTTTTTATGGTCAATGCAAGGATTAAAAGCATCGTTTAAACACGAAGCGTCTTTTCGTTTAGAAGTTTATCTTGCCTTGATTTTAACACCTTGTGCAATATATTTAGCACAATCACCAA
>JALSIL010000278.1 GCA_026990095.1 Lysobacterales bacterium | reverse complement strand
CAGATTATTTTGAGATGGAAAACGCAGATAAAAAGGCAGAACAATATTACATGAATTCTATCAAAGCTTTCCAAAAAAATTATAAATTAACCCAGTCTTTAGAGGCCATGAGTAATGTTGCTGAAGTTAAATATAAATTAGCAACAATAAAATTAAAACAAAACAAACCAATCGAGGCGATTGATTTATTTCAACAAACTGTGGATCAGAAACTCGTAGCTTTACCTCTGCGTAAAATTTACATCAACAAACTCATAAAGCTCATTGATGTACAATTTAAGATAATTCAATTACAACATCAAAACAACATTGGCACAGAAAACTCCATTGTATTAGGTAATGATATGATAAAAAACTTGTGCTCTATAGAGGAAATATCAGTAGAGCAAATTAATGAAATAAGTCAAAAAATACTGCACTTTAACAAAAAATTCATTAATAGTGGTATCATAAACGCATGCAAACTGAATTAATCAATACTAATCCACATCAAGTCACGTTGCTAATTTCTCAAGCTGCAGAGGGGAATACTCGTGCGTTAAATGAATTAATGCCTATTGTATATTCTGATTTGAAACTCATTGCCTCAGGAATAAGACACAAACAAATAAATGTTTCTAGTACACTAAACACCACATCATTGGTTAATGAAGCATGGCTAAAATTAAATAAATGGGGCGTAAAAGCTGAAAATCGTAAGCATTTTTTTTGTATTACAGCCAAAGCAATGCGGCAAATACTGATTAATTCGGCCAAGCAAAAACTCTCTCATAAACGCAATGTAAAACTGATTGCTTTTGAGGATTTAGGTGTTGATACTAGTAACGAAGCTGAATGGATGATCATGTTAGATAAGATTTTAAAACCCATAGAAAAGCAAAACCCTCGCTTGGTTGACGTTTTTCAATTGCGTTATTTTTTGGGTTTTACCGAACCAGAAATAGCCAAAGCTTTAGAAATCAGTTTAAGCACAGTCAATCGTGACTGGCTTATCGTCAAAAAAATTATTAAAAGTATTATGAAGTGATTTAGCACATTTTCTTGTATGTATTAAGTAACAATAAACTTGATAGGTACAATATGTCATTCAAAATAATAGTCTTAATAGCTTCAGTGCTATTTATTAACCATGCAACAGCGTGGGTATCAGTTGGTTCATCTCCAGGATTTGGAACATGTGACTTCTTAACAATCCAAGAGGCAATTGACTCAAACGAGGGTGAAATTCGGGTTTTAAATAATCAAGAATTCACCGAAAATTTAGTGATAGACCACACGGTAGATATCAAAGGAGGTTATGCCTCTTGTCTTTCTGCTTCTCTTGATATACTTTCCTCAACCAATACCGTTATTAAAGGGACGGCTTTTTTGGGCAGTTCAGTCATTGAAATTACCGCAACAAACTCACCAATAATCCGTTTCTATAATCTAACCTTAAGAGATGCTACGGATACTATATTTGTTAATGGAGGGCATGGAATTGATATTGGCAATTCAAATGGATTGGTACAAATTACTGATTCTCTGATATCTAATAACACAGCGGAAAACGGTGGGGGCATTTTTATTAATAATACTATTGGTGATTTGCGTGTTGTCATAATAAACACACGTATTTTGGGAAATACTGCCAGTGGACAAGGTGGAGGGATTTATTGTAATGAAAATATTTTTTCATCAAACAGCAATGTTGCTATAAGTGTCCGTGGTTTGTCTTTAATAGAATACAATTCAGCAGAAGACGGAGGTGGCATTGCATCATCTTATGGGTGTTCAATAACCATAGACTCAGGCGTTGATTTTACGCCAACAAGTAGTCATTTGGGCTTGATTAGCAATGTAGCCAGTCGCTATGGTGGAGGCATATATTTAGATGGCTCTTCTTCCTTATCTTTACAGGGTAACACTTATGGATTAGGCAACATCTTAGGAAATAATATTCGCCCAGTCACACTGGCCTTTAATTCAGCAAATAATCATGGAGGTGGTATTTATGCAATCAACGGCTCAACTGTTGAAATCATTGATGGCTACTTGTATTTCAACAAAGCCATTACCGGAAGCGGAGGAGCTGTCTATTTAGGCGATAGCACTTCCTCAAACGTCACATTTTCTATGCAATCATCTACAACTCAATGTTGGCAAAATGGTAAATGTTCAATTATATCAAATAATAGCGCCGATGGAAATGTAGGAGGAGCAATTTATGTAGGTGGCGGAGCAACAGCTGAATTACACAGAACCCATATTTATGGCAACACAGCAAATTTCGGAACAGCTCTATATATCAGTGGACCTGGAACAACAGCAAACTTAGAGGGAAATTATTTTTATGATAATGGTTACAATGGTGCTAGTTCATCTGCTGATCAATATGTCATTAGAGTTAATAATAGTGCTAGTTTATCCTTAATTCATAACACCATAGCAGACAATGATGTTGACGATAGTAGTGCAATTATAGGGATTATTAACGGTGCAGATTTAACCATTAAGAACTCGATTATTAGCAATAACCCAGAAGATGTATTTAAAGAAACAGGGTCAAATACAACAGACTTTTCCTGTGTGGTTGCCAGTGATCATACAATAACAGGTTCACTGCTTTTTGCACCTAATTTTGTTGACAGTGTAAACAATAATTATCACTTAACTATTAATTCTGGTGCAATTGATACCTGTGCCTCAGCATCAAACTTATTCCTCGATACAGATAATGATGCCCGTGGTTTGGATGTTGATAACGTTAATTTTAATGGTCCTTAT
>JALSIL010000277.1 GCA_026990095.1 Lysobacterales bacterium | reverse complement strand
GATACGAATAAATAGTGGTCTATTAGACTCATTTTTTGCCTTGATTGGAGCTTTTTTCATTCTTTTTTCCATCATTCCAGAATTATGCAAAGGTCTCTTATAATTTAACCCCTAGTTTAGTAAGAAGCTTTTTGCTCTCTTCAGCCATCATTGTTAGTACTAATGTCCGCTTTTTAGGTGAACTGTTAGCTTTAAACATATTTTTATAGTTAGAATCTTCACTTTGTTTATTTAAAAAGCTAGCTGAAAATAATTTAAAGTCAACACCATAACTGCTCCACTGAATAAAAGAATAATTAAATTTAAACTCAAGGTCAGAAACTTTTAAGAACCTTTTAATGTCTTGCTTTATTTTATTAATCTCAAATTTTGAAAGAGGGTTTATTGATACCACATCAATACGGGCGATTCTACCACCAAGATAGCTAACAATAATCTCAGTATTTTTGGTATATGGTTGTTCACAAATTATTGTTTGGTGGATGCCAACTTTTTTATTTATTTTACATATTTCATTTAGTGATTCATGAACAACAAGTTGATCTTGCAGTCTTAGACCAAAAAAAGAGAAGGCATGAATTCCAATTAGTGGATTGGAAAAGCCACCAGATAAAAGCCAGTTGGTTATGAGATCAGAGTGTTTCCTTGTTTCTACCTTTGAGGCAAGCAAAGCTTTTTTATGTTTTGATGAGTAAATATCAAATCTCTCAATGGTGGCTTGAAAATCGTTGTTGTTTTGGTACTTTTCAATTTTAAAAACTATTTCTAAATACAAGCTTTTATTGTAATCTTGGCTATTTTTTTTCCAATAATTCAACAAGTGGTTAAATCTTTTTTTATTTACTTGAACCTTTTGCATAATCTCTGCATTGGGTATCAGCAAAAGAAAAGCACTTGGCAAATAATGCAAATCATCATAGGCTCTAAAAATATCAACGACATTGTTAGAGATTATTTGTCCAAGGTTTAAAGTGGAGGTAGCCTCGTTATAGGATTTATAGGTAAAGGTTTTTTTAAGCTTGTAGCGCCCCAATTTATTGATTTTACTTAGTTTCGTAGCTAAATTATCTTTTTCTTGTTTTAGTAACGCATCTAATTTATCCTTATCCCTCATGGCCTTAAAATACTCTTTTGTTTTTGTGGATTTAACTAAGTATAAAACGTATTCGTCAATGGCTTCTTGAGAGCTGTTTTTTAGTGCCAGTAGAGTTAGGTTTTCTGCATTGAGCTCTAGCACTTCCTCATTAGCAACAGACGGTAGCGTGATGTAAATTAAGCCAAGTAATAAAATATATTTCATAAAGTTGAGTTATAAAAAAGTAATGCATAATTCTATAGGACTTTATGCATTTATAAAACAAATCAAGGTTGATAAGTACACTATTTGATGATATTTTCAAATTTTGATTGCTTTTGTTGGTGTTAAGCTCTTGAGAGAAAACAGGTATCCAGTCGCTCGATGATAATAAAGATGCTGTAAATCCCAAATCCCAATAGTGAAATCACAATCAGAGCACAAACCCTTAATGCATCCTTGCGTTCGCGTCGAAGACAAAGAACTTTTACTCCGTTTAAACAACCTGTTGACTTTCAGTTCATGGTGGTTGAGTTTAATGTAAGATGTGTGCTATCAAAGAGTCGTGTGCGTATATTGCACAATAACGGTTTTGTGAATTCATGGCCAACATCTTGATTTCAAATAAAATTATCTTTGATTTCTAGGAGTGCCTGTTTACACGATCTGCAATGATAAATCGAGAGTGTAAACGTTTTATTAAATGCTCCAATAGTTAACTTCTTGTTCTTCAAGAAATTGATTGGCATTCTTACCTTTTAGTTGTGCAAAAGTTGCCAACATACCAGTTGTGAGGTGTTTGGTGCTAATACTGTTATTGATGTGGGGGAGTTTTCTATTGGCCAACCTGATTTCGGGTTGATAATGTGGGAATAGCTTTTGCCTTGATTGGAGCTTTTTTCATTCTTTTTTCCATCATCCCAGAGTTATGCAAAGGTCTCTTATTATCTCTAGTTCGTGTTTCCATACCAGTATTAGGGTATAAATTGTGCGAATAATATATCCAGCTTTCAAAGGTTATTCGCATGGTTTTAATGACGCAACTGTTTGTTCTTCTTCGTCTTAATCGATAAAAAATATTTTACAGCTTTAATTTAACAGCGTAAAATGTCATTTTTTAAACCTTATGAACACTATGAAAATAAAAGCAGCAGTCGCCTGGGAAGCAGGCAAACCATTAGTAATCGAAGAAATCGATTTACAAGCACCACAAAAGGGCGAAGTATTAATCAAAATGATTGCAACCGGTGTGTGCCATACCGATGCTTATACTTTGTCTGGTGCTGATCCCGAGGGGATTTTCCCATCAGTATTGGGTCACGAAGGCGGTGGTATCGTGGTTGAGTTGGGAGAAGGCGTGACTTCGGTTAAAGTCGATGACCATGTGATTCCACTTTATACGCCCGAATGTGGTGAATGCAGCTTTTGTACATCAGGCAAAACCAATTTATGCCAAGCCATTCGCGAAACCCAAGGCAAAGGCTTGATGCCAGATGGCACGACGCGACTTTCAAAAGATGGCACACCTATTTATCACTATATGGGTACTTCTACCTTTGCCGAATATGCGGTGGTTCCTGAAATTGCTTTGGCAGTCATAAATAAAGCAGCACCATTGGATAAAGTCTGCTTGCTTGGTTGTGGTATCACCACAGGCGTTGGGGCTGTATCTAACACAGCCAAGATGGAAGCGGGT
>JALSIL010000276.1 GCA_026990095.1 Lysobacterales bacterium | reverse complement strand
CCAGCGAAATTTACCAAGGTGTCGGCTTATTGGTGGTTATTATTGGCTTATATTGTAGCTAAAGTGTTGGAGTATTTTGATGAACCAGTCTATCATCTGTTCAATCAGCAAATGAGTGGGCATGCCATTAAGCATGTGGCAGCAGCCGTTGGTATGTATGTGTTGTTGCGAGGTTTTCGTCAGCGTTCGATAGTAAAGGCAGTTGCACGTTAGCTTTTTTGTAATAGTGTGGCAAGTATGGCTTGCCTAATCAATACACCGTTTGCAACTTGTTCGAGTATCACCGAAGGTGTGTTGTCAGCAATTTCAGAAGATATTTCGACCTCACGATTAATTGGACCTGGGTGCATAACAATACACCCATGATTAGCTAATGCCAGTGTCGTCCTGTTTAAACCAAAGTTTTGGTGGTAGTCTTTCATGTTAGGAACGGAGTTGTCTGTTATACGTTCTTTTTGTATGCGCAACATAACGATAACATCGGCATTGCCTAGTACTTCATTCATGCTTTGGCAAATAATGCCTTTATCGGATTGTTTGGGAAGCAATACTTTGGGACCATATAAGTGTATCTTTTGGTTGCCAAGGGTATGTAAAATGTCAATGAGAGAATTGGCTACTCGAGAATGTTTAACATCACCTATAATGGCAATTTTCAAGTCTTCTATTTTCTTCTTGTGTTGTAAAATAGTATAGGTGTCTAATAAGGCTTGTGTTGGGTGCTGGTTATTGCCGTCCCCAGCGTTGATGATTTTGATTTCTGGGTTGAGCCATTGTTGTATTTCTTTGCCAACATGGTTTTGAGAGTGCCTAACCACAAAGGCGTTAATGTCCATGGCTTGCAAGGTTTGGATGGTGTCTTTTAAGGACTCGCCTTTTGCCGTCGAACTCTTGGCGAGGTTTAAATTTACCACATGGGCACCTAATCTTTTGGCAGCTAGCTCAAATGACACGAGAGTGCGTGTGCTGTTTTCAAAAAAAAGATTGGCAACGGTTTTACCTCGGAGTATTTTTCTGTTTTTCTTCTTTGAATTGGACTTTATTTTATCAGCCATTAAAAACAGTTGTGCAATGTCTTGTTTAGTTAGGTTTTTGATGTCAATTAGGTTGTTCATTGTCGTGTATCCAGCCAGCGTTGTAGTATGTTTTTAGCAGCATGTGCATCTAAGTTTTTACTGTGTTTTCTTTTTGCGTTCCCTAATGAGCGAGCTTGAGCAAATTCATCTTGAACAGCCATTGAACTGTAGCGCTCATCCACCTCGTAAATGGGAAGTTTGTACCTGTGTTTCATTTTGTTCGCAAAGTTATGCGCTTGTTTTGTACTTTGTTGTTCTTTTCCATCTTCTGTCAGTGGACGCCCGATGATAATGGCTTGGGGTTGCCATTGTTCTATGATGGCATCAAGTTCGCCCCAGGTAAATTTTTTATTAACGTGAATGGTTTTAAGTGCCGAGGCTGTTTTTGTTATGGATTGCCCCACTGAAACGCCTATGTTTGCTAGACCAAAATCAATCCCTATATAACTAGGCATGGGCAATACCTGAGATGGTTTTATAATCACTTATGCCAATTAGAGACAAAGCTTTTTGCCACTTCTCTTGGGCTGGTGTGGTAAAGATTAAGTCTATATTTATAGGACAGGTAAGCCATGTATTTTGTGCTATTTCAGACTCGAGTTGATCTTTATCCCATCCTGAGTAGCCTAATATAAAGTGCCAATGACTCTTTAGTTGGTTTGTTGCTATTTTTTCGAGCAAATCTTTTGAAGTGGTTAGGGTTAAGTTGTTTAAAAGGTTGATTGAACTTTTGAAACGTTGGTTGTCATTGTGTAAGATAAAGCCACTGCTTTTGTTGATGGGTCCGCCATCAAGAACGTGTAAATTATCATGGGGTTGTGATAAACCAAGTTCATCAAAAACTTGATTGGTGTCAATATCTTCAATAGGGTGATTAATGACTAGTCCCATGGCTCCGTCACTGTTGTGCTCGCAAACAAGTATGACCGCTTGTTTAAATCGAGTATCTTGCATGTCCGGTAAGGCGATAAGTAATTGATTTTTAAGATTCATTATTTTTGTTTTAGTTTGTTTCCTGGTAAAAATTGCCAAGTTCGAGTGATGTAAAGAATGTCTATGTTGTTGGTATTTTCTGGAATAGCTTCAAACGGTTCTGCTAGATAAACTAAATGAATGGCGGCGTCATCAATGGCTTTGAATCCTGAGGATTGAATGATTTTTGTTTCTTTGACGTAACCATCAATATCAATTCCTACTGACATAACCAAGGTTCCAATGAAATTATTCTTTCTTGCTTCTTCTGGATAATTTAAGTTGCTGACTCGTTCAATTTTCTTCACCCATGTTTTCATGTAATTAGCAAATTCGTAGGATTTGGTGCTTGCAGATAAATATTTGGACTTGGGTCTTTTGGCGTATTTTTCGATGCGGTTTGATATATTGTTTTCGAGTTTTGCCAAGCGTTGGTTCTTTGTCAGTTGAGTGGATTTGTTTTCAGGATTAATAGATTCATGGAGTTTGTTGGCACTTTGTACTTGAATAGAGGATTCATTTGACGTCACTAAATTTAGGTCTTTTGCCTCTTTAATGTTTGGAATGTTTTCGATTTGCTCTTTGAGGTGATTGCCTTGGTCATCAACGGCTATGCCCGTCTTTATATTTTGTGGGCGCACACTTTTTTTTGATTCTCCACCCCCTTGCTGGTCGTTTTTGGCAAGAAAATCCGCCTTTTCAGGTTCTTTTAAACTTTTTTGTTTA
>JALSIL010000275.1 GCA_026990095.1 Lysobacterales bacterium | reverse complement strand
TTGGAAGAAAAATTAAAAATCAAAACCAAACAAATTTTTGCAAAATTAAACGATTGGCAAATTGCCCAATTGGCACGACATCCCAAACGCCCCTACACGTTGGACTATATTGATTTATTAACGGAATCGTTTGATGAACTGCACGGTGATCGCGCTTTTGCCGATGACCCTGCGATTGTTGGGGGTCTTGCACAATTTAATGGCAAAGCGGTAATGGTTATTGGTCACCAAAAAGGGCGTTCAACCAAAGAAAAAATAAAACGCAACTTTGGCATGCCTCGACCCGAAGGCTACCGCAAAGCTTTACGCTTAATGAGAATGGCTGAACGCTTTAACATCCCTATTCTGACCTTTATTGATACGCCTGGCGCTCATCCTGGTATTAGTGCCGAAGAACGTGGTCAAAATGATGCTATCGCACGTAATTTAGCTCAAATGTCCGATTTACGTGTTCCTATTATTTGCACTGTTATTGGTGAAGGTGGCTCAGGTGGTGCCTTGGCAATTGGTGTTGGTGATTGCACCATGATGCTGCAATACAGCACTTATTCTGTTATTTCTCCTGAAGGTTGTGCTTCTATTTTATGGCGTACGGCAGAGAAAGCCGACGTGGCTGCTGAAGCGTTATCGATTACTTCCAAAAAATTAAAAAAACTGGGATTAATTGACCGAATCATTGAAGAACCGCTAGGCTCTGCTCATAAAGACGTGGAAAAAGTGGCCGCTTCATTGGCTGAGGCTATTGAACAAGAATTAGAAAAACTTGAATTAATGTCAACGGATGAAATGGTTAAAAGGCGTTACCAACGTTTGATGAGTTATGGTGTATACCAAGACGCTCAAGCTTAAAACACTGATAAAAGACCTTCCTGATTGCGAAGGTTATTTAATTGCTTACAGTGGCGGTGCTGATTCATCTGCTCTTTTGCAGCTTTTTGCACAAGCCCATAAAGTTCGAGCCATTCACATTAATCACGGTTTGCAAAAGCAAGCAGATGATTGGCAAAAACATTGCCAAAAAACTTGCGCACACCTTGGTATAGATTTAATCATAGAACAGGCTAATTTAACCAGTGCCAGTGAAAGCAGTTGCCGAAAAGCGCGCTATGCTATTTTTAAAAAGCACCTTAAAACTCATGAAATTTTGCTCACCGCACACCACAAGCAAGACCAAGCGGAAACGGTTTTGCTTAAATTATTGCGAGGCACTGGCTTGAACGGTTTGACTGGAATCCAAAAACTCAGAAAATTTTATAACGGATTTATTGCTCGGCCATTACTTGATTATTATCCGCAACAACTCAAAGAATACTTACGAGCACAAAACATTAGTTGGATTGAAGATGGTTCCAATAAGGACAATGCTTACAAAAGAAACCTTCTTCGCAATGAAGTTCTTCCAATTTTACAATCGCAATTTGCTAATGCCACAAACAACATAGTTAGAAGTGCCAAAAACACTCAACAATCATTGGCATTGTTGAATCATTACTGTGAGTTTCATTCAAGCCAATTGCCCCTTTCAAAACTCCAACAATTGCCAACTAATCTGCAACCAAGCCTTGTTTATCATTGGCTCAGTCTTAAAAACCTACCCACTCCTGACACAAAAGCACTAACACAGATTACTTGCGATTTTATCCATGCCGCAGCAGACAAAAACCCCCATTATCAGAATGCATACTACCAGCTATTTCGTTCACAAGGAGCAATTTATTGCATTGAAAATTTTGACATTATTGACCCAGATACCATTTTTCATTGGAATACCGACAAACCCTTTGTCTTTCCAAATGGCTGTGGTTCATTAACTTTTACTGGTTCAGAACCTTTAGATTTAAAAGTGAGATTCAACCAAAAAGGGCAAAAAATCAAGCTTCCCAACCGTAACACGAAAACCATCAAAAACCTTTTTCAAGAGCATGCCATTCCCCCGTGGGAAAAATTAAACACACCCTTTATTTACCGAGGTAATGAGTTAATTTCTTTGGGGTATAAGTGGTCTAATACAAAAAGCATCTCTAGTGAAATTAGGTTAAATTATAACAAGTTAAATCTCTAGCCCGCGTGTTTTCACTATCGGGATTTGAGAATTAATAGATTTTTCTTTATTGGGACAAAGTCCTAGTGCTGGTATTAAAAAACCTAAAATCTTAAATTATCAAGTAATTCTGTATTATTTTTGCTGTTATCGGATAAAATAACCGACTGAAAAATTTAACTAATTATTAGGGGACAAATAAAATGCGAATAGGCATACCTAAAGAAACAAAAGTATTAGAAGGCCGTGTTGCCTTGGTGCCAGCTGCTGCTGCCGATTTAGTCAAAGCTGGGCATGAGGTTTTTATTGAAACTAATGCAGGGGCTAAAAGTGGTTTTAGTGATGAAGATTACACCCGTGTTGGTGTGACTATTGCAAATGATGCGGCTGACCTTTATGCTAAAGGTGAAATGATTGTAAAAGTTAAAGAGCCGATTGCGGGAGATTTAACTCATTTACGTAAAGACCATTTATTATTTTGCTATTTGCATTTGGCTGCCGAACCGCAATTAACGCAAGAATTACTCGATATTGGTTTAACAGGCGTGGCTTTTGAAACGGTTGAAGAAGCCGATGGCTCTTTACCTTTACTTGCTCCTATGAGTATTATCGCTGGCATGATAGCCACTCAGGTTGGGACGCATTTATTGCATCAACCTTCGGGCGGCAAAGGTGTATTACTTGGAGGTTTGCCATCAACAGAACGTGGCAAGGTTGTTGTTCTTGGGGCAGGGGCTGCTGGTGGAAACTCT
>JALSIL010000274.1 GCA_026990095.1 Lysobacterales bacterium | reverse complement strand
ATTTGACCGTGTTTTGGCTGGATTGGTAACTGGTATTTTGCTAATAGCTTTTTAATGCCAATTCCATTAGCAAGCACCAAACAATCACTCGAGTGAACAATGCAATCGGCACTTTTGAGGAGCCAAATAGTGCGGTACTCAATAGAATCAATTTGAGTTTGCTTATAACTAAAATGTTCAGATTCCATGAGTTCTGCAAACACACTTAATGCATGTCCTTGCGTATCAAGCCATCCCGATGAAGGGTATAATAGCCCTTGTTTGTATTGATGCACTAACTCTTTTGGTAAATCAAAATTATGCACTAATTTATCTTGCCATTGCTTTTGCTTTTCAGTGTAAGCCTCCTGATAAACACCAACACCATGATAGTTCTTAGGCGAATAATGCCTAATAGCGTAGTAAAAAGCGGATAAGTAAAAGCGTGCTTCAATCGAATCATTTAAGGTAAAGGAGGGCATGACCATGGCTTGCGGATTACCCGATGTTTCTAAGCATGGTTGTTTTTGTCTATCAATAAGCGTGACATGTTTACCTGCATCGCATAATTTTTGTGCTAAACTTAAGCCAGCAATTCCTGCTCCGATTATGGTATAAGTCTTTGCCTTTTTTGCTTTAAATGTTTGTGCCCATGGTTGTTTTTTTGGTGTTTTGTATTCTGATATCATGGTAGCTGTGAGCATTTCACGTTTTTGCCCAAAGCCTTTGACTTTTTTTATGGCAAAACCAACAGATTCTAAGTTGTCCCTAACTTTTCGAGCAACAGTATAAGTCGCAACAGTTGTGCCAAGGCGTGATAGATTGGCAATGGATTTAAATAAATCTTCATCCCACAAGTCTGGATTTTTACTGGGTGCAAAGCCATCTAAGTACCAAGCATCAACGCGGGCATTAAGTTGTTGCAAGGCTTTAGTGGCATCACCGATGATGAGAGTTAAAGTGGTATTTTGTGACTTAAAATGCAATCGATGAAAGCCGTAGAGAAGGTTTTGTGGATAATTGTCGATTAAAAGTGCGGTATATTGACTTAATTGTGGGAAATGCGACAAAGCTGTTTTTAGTTGTTGTAAATTCAATGGGTGCAACTCGCAACTTATGTAGTGTAAGTGTTGGTTTATTGTTGTCGATTCTTCCCAGAGTTTTAAGGTGTTCAAAAAATTTAAGCCAGTACCAAAACCTGTTTCGGCAATGGTAAAAATTTCTTTACCGTGCCAGTTGGTGGGTAAATCATTGCCTTGCAAAAAAACGTGTTTTTTCTCATCTAAGCCAATTCTTGGTTGAAAATAGATGTCTGAATAATTGCTCGAAAAAGCATTGTTTTGCTCGTCAAATTTCAGGTTAAGTGTGTTGGCTTGCTTGATTGGGAAGGTTGGTGGCATGAAATATAAGTAGCAATGATAGAACCCAGAAAACCTGGGTTCTACAGAAGTGCTAATTAAAAAGAGGTACGGAAGCCAATACTAAAACGATCCACATCTTGATTTATTTTATAATCGAAATACGCACCAAACCTTTCATTAAACATATATGCAGTCCCTAAATTAAATGACGAGTCTCCACCATTAATATCAAGGTATTCAATGGCACCTTTTAACTCTAAAGCTTCTGTGACCATGGTTCTGACACCAACTGTTGCTTCGTAACCCGTTTCATTACCGCCGTTTTCAATACTTATATTGGCAATGTCAAGTTCTGCAAAAAATGATGTATTATCAGAAAAGTGGTTCATGTAACCAACTCCTGCCGTAACAAGCGTAAGCGAGTTATTGTTTTTTGAAATATAATTTAAGTCTCCTGCAAAATAAAGAGATTCATTAATTGTTTTAGATGCTTTTAACTCAAGCCCCTTAAGACTGGAACTTAAAGAAAAGTCATCAGGTCTCCAGACAACATAACCAATGTCAAAATAATTAAACGTTGGGTTTTGAGCGAATGTTTGAAATGACAAACAGGTTAATAGAGCGGTCATTAGTTTTTTATTCATAATTTTTTCCTTTAATAAATTTAATAGACCTTTGCATAATTATAGTGACGAGTAAAAAATGATTAAATTCACCAGCTTTTCGCTAAAAATCTCGCCAATAACTGGTTATTACCTTCAATTTTCAACTCAATCTGGCAAATTTTCTCTATTTTTTCTTTCGCCATATAGTTATGCAAAGGTCTCTTTAATTGAGTAATAAACTCACTGATTCAAATAATTTTGAATGGCATTGATTCTACTTTAGTTTATAACTCAAGTAAATAAAATAATTTTACTGACTTGGTCATGATTAAGTTACCTTGCTGATTGAATGATTGAGTTTGTTTGTGATTTTTTCCACATCAGGTTTGATGGAATTGATGATTTTAGGCGTTTTCTTAGCGTTAATCAGTATTTGTGCCAACTGCTTAAACTCATCGTGATGACTTTTATCCAATTGTTTCATCTTTTTCGACATTTCAGACAAGTCATTATTAACTTTTGAAGCATTTCTTTTTTGGGTTAATATTTCTTCGCGTAGGGTATTAAACCACTTTTGTTGTTCAGGCGTTGCATAAATCGCTCGTGTTTTGATGAGGGCTGCGTGTTCCCATGTCCAAGCCTCATTTTTTTGGTAGTTTTCAAAATTGCTTTGGCTGACAATTGCCGCACCAGATTTTCCATTAGGACGCAATTGGGTATCAAGTTGGTAGAGGCTGCCTGAATAACTTTGGATAGATAAAAAGTGAATGATACGTTTTATCCAGCGCATAATAAATTTGTGGTTATCATCGGTGATGTCAACTCCAAGCACAAAGACTAAATCAAAA
>JALSIL010000273.1 GCA_026990095.1 Lysobacterales bacterium | reverse complement strand
TACGAATTATCGTAACCTATTGATAATGAAAATATTTAAAAAATTTATTTTGTGCGTATAGCTTGGGAATGCCCCATCCTATACGCACATTTCTAGTTTCAACAATATTCATTAAAAACAACAGCTTGCTAAAAAACGCTCGCATAGACAAGCTTTATTTCGAGTTCAATTCGGCGCAAAATAAAACTAAAACCCCGGTTAATTCATAAATATCAATAGGTTAAGCGAGTTTTGATCGAGGCGAGCTTTATTGATATTTTGTGCGTTTAGCATGGGTTGTTTTTGGTTGATTTGTGCGTTTAGCGTGGTATCATTTGAGGATGATATTAAGCACAAGCACTCAAACATATTTCCGTGAAATGGTGTCCAATGTCGCCGCAGAACTCGGAAAGCAATCAAGCAGCACCCCCTATTGGATTGAAAACGATACGATTTTAACTGCTTACGAATCTATCCGCGATGTTTGGATTGGAAGACGTTCGATTCAAAATACGTGCACTAAATACAATATTAGCCGCTCTTTATACTACGAAGCTGAAGATAAATTTTTATTGCATGGCGTGCCGGGATTGTTTTCGATTTCCAATGGGGTTAATCAATATCAAGACCTCGAACGTTTAGTTCTCATGGTAAAAAAATGTCGACCTGCTGCTAGCCACACAGCAATATTACGCATGGCTGAAGCTTTGCCATTGACAAAGGCAGTAGCCACCCCATTAGTCATCGCTAATATCCTAAATTCTCACGGAATTGGACATGCCAGAATGGGCACTGATGAAGTTTTTTGGGCACGGGTTCAGCGGAGCATTGAAGAAGCACTACGCGCCTCAAAACATCGCATTCCTGGCCGTGATAAAAAACGCAGAAAAGACACTTTTTTTATTGATAGCGATATTTATCAACATCGACTCGAATGCCTTCGAACATTATTTTACAATGCTAAGGCAAAAATAAAACAAACCTGCATTCAACACAATCTACCCTTAACCACTTTTTACCGATTACAAGAAGATTATCGAATGTTTGGTGTTTGGGCGATTGTCCCGGCGAATGCTCGAGGAAAAGGAGAAAGTATTGCTGATGAATTACAGCTTAGCATTATCTTAGAAAAACTTAAAAACCCAATGCTAACTTCCCAGCAAATTGTCGAAATCCTTAGGTTAAAATGTTCTCGATTTGTCGTTGGTCGGGTATTAAAACGCTGGGAATTGACAAGCAAAACACAATCACCGATATCCCTCCAAGAATTTTTAGGCTCAAGTGATACAAAAAATGACGGAAGGGATGCACCGCAACGTTCAGCGCTGCTTCTCATGCCAGAAAAAACATTGCGTGACAGTTATCGAATCAATCGTCATTTTGAATTAAGCAGAAAAAAAATGAAAACGCATGCTTTTCATATTTGCGACCCGGGCCCATTGTTGATGGCGCCCTTCGTTAGTGAGCTTGGCATTGTGCAAGCACTTGAAATGTACGGGCCAAAAAAAATACGTGGGCAAGAGATAACAAGCCTAGTCATTCTTAATATAATGCGTATTTTAGCGGGTTATCGGCGTATTAGTCATCTTAGCAACTACAGAGATCGATCGGTTGCTTTTGCGAGTGGATTGGGACTTTATGGGAGTTGTTCCAAGTTTTACGAAAAAACAACAGACTTTAAATTTGACCAACTACATAAACTCCGAAGTGATTTAGTTTTAAGAGGAAAAGAACTGGGATTGATTCAAGCAATGAAAATAGCGTTTGATTTTCATTTTACAAAATTTTTCGGCAGTGACTCCGCAGAAAAAGGTATTGGAAAAGGACCTGATAAAGCAGGGAATATGGTACCTGGACTACGTCCACATGTCGCTTGGGATCTTGCAACGAACGTCATCATAAATATTGCTTACTATCATGGTGGTGTTCGTGGCCCCACAATCATCAAAAATTTCTGCGAACAAAATATTTTCCCAATGCTCGATCCGTTAGTGATTGAAGAAATATATATGGATTCGGAGTATACCAAAGAAGCGGATCTTCACTACTTTAAGCAAATTAAGTGTACCAATGGTGATGTCTATATTTGCTTGAAAAAAAATCGGCAAATTCTAAATTTCATCAAGCCAGCATTGGCAGAAGCAGAAGGGTGGGAAATTCATGATGCAGATGATGAACGAAAGGCCATCAGCGTTATTTTGCCTAAAAGTGGTTTGCCATTAACCATTGTCATTCTCAGGAAGAGAAATAGATCCTCCGGAGAGGAAGGAAATATTCGTTGTTTTGGCAGTACTGACATGACACAATCTGGCGCTGACATACTTCAAAAATATCGCTATCGATGGATTATTGAAAATGGATTAAAAGATTTGGTTTACAGTTATTTTGCTGATGAATTGTATGGCTACGATCCCGAAAAAGTTGAGTTTGAATTCTATTGTATTATGGCCGCTCGTTTGGCCTATGAATCATTTCTTAAAACCCTGGGTGGCGAATTCTATAATAAACAAGATGGCAACAAAGTTAATCTTGGAACCATGAGAAATTTTCTATTTGAGCGACGAAATTGTACGCTTGAACAAGACAGTGACGGGAACCTAGTATTGACGTTTTTGGATGTTGGGAATAAAAAATTAGAAGGTGCTATTATCGAAATGTACGAGAATTTATCCAAGCAGGGAAAAAACAAAGTGCTTTGGTGGGATAATCGAGGAATAATAGTGAAACATAAAGAGCAATACAGTGGAATACACTAAAAGTGTCTGAAATGATTTTTCAAAAGTGTCTGCTGAGCTACCCGGATATCGTCTGATTATA
>JALSIL010000272.1 GCA_026990095.1 Lysobacterales bacterium | reverse complement strand
GGTTTCTGTTCCTGAAATTGGTGAAAACTTATTAGGCAAAGGTGAGTATAGAAATTTAAAAGAAAGAATTGTTGATGGGCAACAAGCCCTTGTTATTGCTGCTAATGGTTTGTTTTCATTTAGAGGCTCGGGCTTTGTTCGTGGTGGGGTTTTTGATCGCTTCCAAGCAGAACAGGGTGACAATACTATCCGATTCCGCGATCAACATTACAAACGTTTGCGTCAGCTCTATGCAGAGGGAACTCCTGAGTTCGTTGAAATTGGTGTTTTCTATTTGCCGAAACCCTCCAATGGTAAAAGTAAATTTGATGTGGGTGATGAATTTATCTTTAACTTATTAATTTCACAAGCGGTCGGTCCCCGTGAAAAACGTTTTTTCAATGCACACTTGCCTTACCAATTGCCAGATAAATTTGTTGATATTGTTGCAGCAAAATCCGTTGTTAAGAAACTTCAATATGTGCCAGAGGGTGGTGAAGAAAAAAGCGAAAGAAATGCAGCCAATATGAAGTTGGTCAAAAGCATTTGGAAAGGAAAACATACACAAATAATAGTATTGGGTGTCTTGTTGACAATTTTAACTTTAATATTCTTCTTTCAAAACCAACTTACCCAAAGTGCCAAATGGACAAAGATTGTGCGCTATTCCTTCCTCACTTTTGTCTTAATTTGGTTGGGTTTCATTAATAATGCACAATTATCTGTAGTCAATATTTTAACCTTTTTTGGTGCATTAATTAATAACTTTGACTGGAGTTTCTTCTTACGTGATCCATTGGTCTTTATCTTGTGGTGTTCGGTAGCAGCCTCATTAATCTTGTGGGCACGCGGTGCTTATTGTGGTTGGTTATGTCCTTTTGGTGCTTTGCAAGAATTAACCAATCATATTGCGCGTAAGTTAAAAATTCCTCAAATTACCTTGCCTTGGGGATTGCATGAACGCCTTTGGGCACTGAAGTATATGATTTTCTTAGGTCTTCTTGGTGTTTCACTGTATTCCATTGAAACTGCTGAACACTTAGCCGAGGTTGAGCCTTTTAAAACCAGTATTATTTTAAAATTTCAAAGAACCTGGCCGTTCGTGGTCTACGGTTTATCCCTTTTAGTGATTGGGTTGTTCATTGAACGATTCTTTTGTCGCTATTTATGCCCGCTTGGAGCGGGTCTTGCCATTCCGGCTAAACTTAAATTATTTGATTGGATTAAACGTTATCCCAACGATTGCGGTAGCCCTTGTCAAGTCTGTGCTAAAGAGTGCATGGTGCAAGCCATTCACCCTGAAGGCAATATCAATATGAATGAGTGTGTGAATTGTTTGCACTGTCAAGTCAGATATGTTGATGAAGAAGTTTGCCCTGTAATGGTAAAAAAGAGAAAGAAGAGAGAAAGAAGAGAAGCACGCGAGCGTAAGTCTTGTAGGAACAAGCAAAATGAAGTGCAAACTCATATTAATTTAAACATTCGGAGTTAGAGTATGAAAGATAAAAATATAAGCCAAAAAGAATGGGATGATAAAGTCAGTATGACGCGTCGTAAAATTCTTGGCAGTATGGCAGCAGGAACGGTTGCTGGTGCGACAGGATTTGGTCTAACCGCCTCATCAAGTGTTATGGCATCAAGTGGTTCAGAAGGTTCTTCAGCAGAAGTTAAACCTGGCGAGCTAGATGAATATTATGGTTTTTGGAGTTCAGGGCAGGCCGGCGAAGTACGTGTAATGGGCGTTCCATCCATGCGGGAATTAATGCGCATACCTGTATTCAACCGTTGCAGTGCAACAGGTTGGGGTCAAACCAATGAATCAATCAAGATTATGACTGATGGCATGTTGCCTGCCACAAAAGAATATTTAAAAGACAAAGGTAAAGTTTGGCAAAATGGTGATTTACACCACCCTCACATGTCTTTTACCGACGGCACTTATGATGGCCGTTATTTGTTTATGAATGATAAACTCAATACACGCGTGGCACGTATTGATTTAAAATTCATGAAATGTGACAAGATGACAGAAATCCCAAATGCGGCAGACATTCATGGTTTGCGGCCACAAAAATACCCTCGTACGGGTTATGTCTTTGCCAATGGCGAGCATCGAGTGCCCATACCAAATGATGGCATTATTTTAGATGAGCCAACAAAATATCATTCAGTCTTTACCGCACTTGATGGTGACACCATGAAAGTAGCATGGCAAGTAATTGTCAGTGGTAACTTAGATAACTGCGATTGTGATTACGATGGTTTGTATGCGTTCTCAACTTGTTACAATTCAGAAGAGGGCACAAATTTAGCAGAAATGACTTCATCAGAACAAGATCATACGGTTATTTTTGATATAAAAGCCATTGAAAAGGCTGTTAAAGCAGGCAAGGCCAAAATGATTCAGGGTGTGCCTGTGGTTGATGGAACCAAAGCGGCTAAATCACCTTTTACACGTTATGTTCCTGTTTCAAATTCGCCACATGGTTGCAACATGGCACCAGATAAGCGCCACTTGATGATTAATGGTAAGTTGTCGCCAACGGTAACCGTTATTGATGTTAAGAAGCTTCCTGCTTGTTTTGCAGACAAAATTAAGCCGCGTGACACCGTTGTTGCTGAGCCAGAACTAGGTTTAGGACCTTTACACACTGCCTTTGATGGTCGTGGTAATGCTTATACCACTTTATTCTTAGATTCTCAGATGGCTAAGTGGAATATTGCTAAAGCGATAGAAGCTTATGCGGGTAAGAAAGTCGATTACATTCAACAAAAAATTGACGTGCATTATCAACCAGGTCATAACTCCACCTCTATGGGTGAAACCAAAGAAGCCGATGGAAAATGGTTGGTGTCTTTGAACAAGTTCTCCAAAGACAGGTTCCTTAATGTTGGGCCATTGAAACCAGAAAATGATCAGTTAATTGATATTTCTGGCGATACAATGAAAATTGTACACGATGGACCTACGTTTGCAGAACCCCATGATTGTATTATTGTTAAAACTGATTTGGTTAACCCTGATAATATTTATAAACGCGACAACCCAATGTTTGCAGAAGCCATTGCCCAAGCAAAAAAAGACGGTGTCGATATTGAAAACGAAAACAAAATCATTCGTAATGGTAAAAAAGTTCGTGTATACATGACATCAATAGCACCAAACTTTGGTATGGAGAAATTCACAGTTAATCAAGGCGATGAGGTTACTGTTTATATTAGTAACCGAGACACCATTGATGATTTAACCCACGGCTTTTCTATTGCAAACTATGGCATTGCGATGGAAATTGGTCCGCAAGCGATTTCTTCTGTTACTTTTACAGCAGACCGCCCAGGCGTGCATTGGTTTTATTGCCAATGGTTCTGCCATGCTTTACACATGGAAATGCGTGGAAGAATGTTGGTTAAACCAAAATCTCTGGCTTAAGTTAAGGCAAGCTAAAGGAAAAAATAAGAGGCATCTTTGCGATGCCTCTTATTAACCACACCCATGAAAAAGCGTTATTTAAAAAAACTAATTTCAACGACTCTATTATTTATTTTATTAATAGACTCGTTTGCCTATGCCAAACAAATTGATGTCCGTCCAGATGATAACCTACAAAACATTATCGAACATTCAGAAAATGGCGATATTATCCACTTGCAAGATGGGAACTACAATGGCAACCTTATTATTGAAAAATCAATAACCCTAACTGGTACGCATCAAGCTAAAATCATAGGAAACCGAGACGACAACACCATAAAAATAATGGCTGATAATGTAACGATAAACAATGTTTCTATTTATCATTCTGGCTTGGATTTGTCTGTGCAAAACAGTGGTGTTTTTATCAATAAAAACACTAAAAATGTTGTGGTGAAAAACAACCGAATAGAAGACAACCTCATCGGTGTTTATTTGTGGGGAAGCATTGACTCTTTGGTCGAAGGCAATCGCATTATTGGGCAAAAATTTCACCGCATCAATGATCGAGGAAACGGTGTGCAAGTGTGGAATTCGCCCGGTTCAATTGTGACCCACAACCACATAAGTTATGGGCGAGATGGTATTTTTACAACAACCAGTCACAATAACGAATTTACCTACAACTACTTTGACAACCTGCGTTACAGCATTCATTACATGTACACGCGAAATAGCACAATCAGCCACAATTATTCGGTTAAAAACAAAATTGGCTACGCCTTGATGTTTTCCGATGGCTTAACGGTTGAAAACAACACATCGGTTAATGATATTGAACGTGGCATATTCAGTAACTTCATGAATAAATCAACCTTAACCAACAATATTGTATTGGGGCCCTGCAAGAAAGGTTTAATGTTGTATAACTCCAACTACAACACCATGAAAAATAACCACTTTGAACAATGTGACATTGGCGTGCATTACACCGCTGGTTCACAAGACAATCATTTTAGTGGCAATAGTTTTATCCAAAACCACACCCAAGTCAAATACGTTGGCACCAAGTATTTAGAATGGTCAACAGATAAAAAAGGCAACTACTGGAGCGACCATGTAGCCTTTGATTTAAATACCGATGGCATTGCTGATGCGGTTTATCGACCAAATGCTATAACTGATCAAATTTTATGGCGTAACAGCAATACCAAAGTTTTACTAAACTCACCAGCAATACAAATACTCAAGTGGTCACAATCTTATTTTCCAGCTCTTTTACCTGGAGGAGCACAAGATTCTTACCCTTTATTAAAACCCTTGTTTACCATTGATTACGCCAGCGTGCTTTCAAAACAACCTGAAGATTTTATAAAATGACAAATATTCGTTACCAAAAAATAAATTTTAGTTATGGGCAATCAACCATACTGCACGATGTTAGTTTTAGTATAGAACCAGGTATGTGTTGTGCTTTAATTGGACACAATGGTGCTGGCAAAACCACCTTAATTAAACTGTTATTAGGCATGATAAAACCCAATTCAGGCAGCGTGCAATTATGCCAATTTAATCCCATTGGCAAGCACGAAAAACAAATTAAAAAACAAATTGGCTTTGTGCCAGAAAGCATCAACTTCCAACCCAACAACACAGGCTTGCAACTAATGCAATACATCGCCAAGCTCAAGGGAACAAGTGCACAAGACATACAAGAAAAAATGGAACTCACCAATATTGCCTTTGCCCAACACAAAAAAATAGGTGCCTATTCCAAAGGCATGAAACAACGCCTTGGTTTAGCTCAAGCCATGTTGGGTGACCCCAAAGTATTAATATTGGATGAGCCGGCTTCAGGGCTTGATCCCGATAGTCGCCAAATTCTATACCATTCCTTGCAAGCCCATGCTAAGGCTGGCAATACCGTGATGTTTTCATCCCATGCCTTAAATGATATTGAGTCCTATATTGATCACATTATATTACTCAACGAAGGTGGTGTATTGATGGATTGTAACATCGCCGAGTATCGAGATTCGCTTAAATTGCCAGTAATCATAGAAATACAAACTACAAATGCTTCGGTCGATTTTTACCAAGGGTTAAAACAGTTTGGCAAACTAGACTATAGTGAAAATGTGGCACATATAACAGTTGATTACAATAACAAACTTCCTGCACTAGCCTATATCAGTAGCAACACCGCTGTTAGCGATTTACGCTTGTTAGATGCTAGTTTAGAAACCATTTACCATGAGTTATTGAAAAAGGAGGAAGATGCATGAACATTTTTACAATCCTAGCACGCGAGTTACGCAATTCCTTAAGCAATCGTTATTTAATAGCTATGATAATTATCTTGGCAGCATTAGGCTTAACCTTGGTCAGTATTGGCAGCAGTACAACAGGGGCAGTAAAAGTCGATAGACTCACCGTTCAGGTTGCGAGTTTGTCGAGTCTGTCCATTTTTTTAGTGCCGCTTATTGCCTTGTTTATTAGCTACGATTCGGTGGTTGGTGAAAAAGAACAAGGGCGATTAATGCTTGAACTGTCCTTTCCAATTACTCGGTTTGAGTGGCTAATGGGCAAATTTTTAGGGCATTGGATTGCTGTTATCATTGCTATCTTTATCGGTTATATCATTGCCGTGATACCGATACTGGTTTCATCCGAACTCTCAAAAGACAGTATACTTTCTTTTGGGCGTTTGATTTACAGTTCCATCCTGCTAGGAGGAGTCTTTATCGGTATTGGTTATATTGTCAGTGTCTTGGTCAAACAACGCAGCAGTGCTGCAGGCATTGCTATTGGTTTATGGTTGGTCTTCGTCATGTTGTTCGACCTAGCCTTATTAGGGCTATTGGTTAGTGAAACTGGCAAAGGCTTAAATGCCTCTCAAGTTAATGGTTTATTGATGGCAAACCCTGTGGATATTTTTAGACTGATGAGTTTATCCACCGAGCAAGTCAATCAATTCTCCGCCATGCAAGCCATCGGCGAGGTTAACACCTTATCTTTTGGCTTGTTGAGCTTATCAATGCTAGCATGGTTAGTTGTACCCTTGCTTTTAGCGTTATTATTATTCAAAAGAGTTAAATTATGAAAAAGTTATTCCTATTTTTATCCATCATCTTACTAACCTCATGCGGAGGCGATGATGCACCAAAAAAAAGGCCAAAACCCGTTGCCCTCACGCCAGATGATGTCGGTTATTATATGCAAATGATTGTTGCCGATCACGCAGGGCCCAAAGCCCAATTATGGCTCGATGATAAAAACAAACCCATCTGGTTTGTCGATGTGCGTGATGCCATTACTTTTACTCGCACTCCTGAAGAAGCCGATAATATAGCTGTCATCTACGCCCATGATATGGCAAAAAATCCAGATTATCGCAACGTCAAAGACATCTGGGTGGAACTCAATAAAGCCGTATTCGTAATAAAATCTCGCAAAAAAGGCGGCATGGGTATGCCCGAAACCATCCCTTTTTCTGATAAAAAAATTGCAGAGGAGTTTATTAAAGCCAACGGAGGCGAGTTGGTAAACTCTGTTGCAGAAATCAGCGATGATTACCTCCATTCACAGGGAGACATGTCTGAAATGGATCCTAATGAACGCATGAAATGTGGTGGCTCAATGAAGTGTGGAAGTAAAAAATAATGTTTTGCTAAAGTTTACTAATATTACACTGCATCGCTGTTTTAAGTAATGTTGAAATAATCCCCAAATGCCGATATAGAAATCACAATGGAAGCAGCGAGGTAACAAAAATGTCAAAATAAAGGTTGTGATTTGCTTTATTGAGACTTGGGTAAATAGCATCTGACTGGAGAAAGGGTTAATCCATAAAATTTGAACATTTAAAACAAGCAAAGACTTTTTTGCCAACAAACAGGTTTAACTTTTTTATGGAATCTGTCATTAGTCGGGCGTAAATAAATTGTTTCTCCTTGCTGTAGCTTAATTTTACAAGAGTCACATTCGTTTGCGTTTGTAAAGCCGTAATGTGAGATTCCAGTTGGTAAGATATGCTGGATTCGGGGTTTTTTTGCAAGGCAATGCTGACATCTTCAGCAAAAACAATCCGTGGCTGCCCATCAATGGTGACTGTGCTTGCAACGGGTAATGATTCATGACCACTTGCCATTGCCATCTCAATGCTGTTTTGATAACTTACCGTATTGTTTTTTAAGTACAGCAATGTATCGGCTACTTGATACAGCTCTGCTATTTCATGAGTTACTAATAAAATCAAACAGCTTTGTTTGTATTGCTCAAGCAAATCCAAAGCAATTTTTCGCATTTTTTTATCCAAAGCGGAAAACGGTTCGTCAAGCAAAACTAAGCTGTTCTTCTCGATTTGCAACAAGGCTCGCACAAAGGCAATGCGTTGTTTTTCTCCACCTGAGAGTTGATTTGGGTACATCTTTAATAATTTTTCACAACCAAGGTGTTGCACTAATTGCTCTTTATCCTTGGAGTTTTGACTGGCATGAGTTAAGGCAAATTGAAGGTTTTCCTCAACCGTCCAGTGAGCAAAGAGTATGGGGTGTTGGCTCATGTAGCAACACTTAATTATGCCTTTGAGTTCTTTATTATTGTATTCAACTATTCCAAGTCTGTCTTCATGGTAACCCGCAATGGCATCGAGTAAACTGGATTTGCCGCTGCCAGAAATTCCATAAACACCAACTATGCCCTTATCAGCACATTCTATTTGATAACGGTAATTGAGCCTTTTTGAAGTGATGGCAATTTTCATGTGAGTATTGGCGTATTTTTATTGTTAAAATTCATCCACAAGATAACGGCAAATGAAATAACTAGTAAAATTAATGACAGTTGATTGGCTTGTTGCAGCTCCAAGTTCTCAACATGATTAAATATTTCAATTGACACCACTCGGGTTTGATTGGGAATATTACCACCGACCATTAACACCACGCCAAATTCTCCAAGCGTGTGCACAAAACCCAAAATAGCTGCAGAAACAATACCTTTTTTTGAAAGCGGCAAAATTATTTTCCAAAAGATTGTGCGTTGGCTGGCACCTATTGATTGAGCCGTTCTAACCGTATTATCACCAATATGATGAAAGCTATTGACTATGGGTTGCACCACAAAAGGCAATGAATAGACAACCGAAGCAATAACCAACCCAGTAAAACTAAAGATAAGTTGAGAGTCCGTTAATTGGATAAATAAAGAACCCAACCACGAATCATTGCGCATAAGACCCAACAAATAAAAACCCAAGACTGTTGGTGGCAAGACTAAAGGCAATACAACAATGGATGTCACAAATGGTACTGATTTATGTTTAGAGAACGCCAGCCATTTTGCTAAAGGAATGCCAACAATAAGCAGTATAATCACGGTGATGGTGGCAAGCTTAAAACTAAGCCACAAAGAAGTTAAATCAATAGACATCATTTATTTGGCAACAGTCCTTTCTAAATTTGCCGTATTATAGCCTGATTCTTCAATAAGTTTCTGAATTTCTCCAGAGAGAATAAAATCGTAGATGCCCTTGGCTTTATCCGTTAATAAAATCATGGACTGACTTAATTCTTGGTGTTGAAAAATTTGTTGGCAACCTTCATCATTGCCTTTTAGCATTGAGTAGGCAACAAAACCAGCCTCAGCATAGTGGTTTTGAGTGTATAAAAAAGATTGGGCGATGTTAGCTGCAAAAATCGTCTTCTCCACTTTAATGTTGTGGTTGGCTAATATTTTATTCGCAACAGCTCCATAAGGTGCCGTTTTTGGGTTGGCTATAACCAATGACTTTATTTCATTTAACGTTTTGATGCAGAAACCTTTTTTGTTGCTTTTTGGTATCCACAAGGCTAATTGACCAATGGCATAGACGTGTGGCTGCCTTAATGAAGGGTTATTGTTATAAATGAATAGTGGCTTTTGTGTATCGGCAGATAAGAATAAATCAAAGGGTGCATGGTTTACTATTTGATTGGTTAATACGCCTGATGCACCAGAAATTATATTAATGGAGGTATTGTGATGGGTTTGCTCATATTTTTTTATAATTACCTTTAAGATTTTTTCAAAATTGCTGGCAACCGCAATATTTATCACCTCTTTTTGGCTATTGCATGCACCAAGACTTAGAAAAAAACTTATTAGAAGAAAATATCGAATACTATGTGTCATTAAACTGCTATTAAATTTAATGATTTTAGCACATGTGCTAAATAGTGACTATTAGCACTGTCTTGTTTGTTTAAATTTGGCATAATATCCCTGAATAAAAAACCAAACAAGGGAACAATGAAAAAAATAAAACTAGCCGTTTCAATCAGTGCTCTGTTTTTTGGCATACAGGTTTGTGCCATAGAATTAACCGAGTGCAGAATTGGTGCACAAAACAGCACCAACAAAGTTAAAGCCGAATGTGGCATTTTATCTGTGGCCGAAAATCGAGAAAACCCGTCTCGCATGATTGACTTGAATATTGCCATTATTCGCAGTAAATCAATAAAAAAGAAAACCGACGCCGTTATTATGTTGGCAGGAGGGCCGGGGCAATCGGCTGTTGAATCTTATGCCGGCGTTTATCCTGCTTTTGTTGGCATTTTAAAAGACCGCGATGTGGTGCTTGTTGATCAACGTGGAACGGGCAAGTCTAACCCGTTAAAATGCGATTTTGATGAATCCTTGCAAGAAAAACTGTTAGAAGACGAATCTTTGTATATACCTGCCTTGATGGAGTGTGTGGATAAACTCGATGCAGATACGCGTTTTTACACCACCACCGAGTCCATTAAAGATTTAGAAGAAGTCAGAAAAGCCCTTTCAATTGATAAGTGGAATTTACTTGGCATTTCTTACGGCACTCGAAAAGCCCTAACTTATGTCAAGATGTTTCCAGATTCTATTCGTTCAGTAATTCTTGATGGCGTCGTGCCTCAGCAAGAAGCTTTAGCCCAATCGCATGAAAAAAATCTCATTAATGCCTTGCGAAAACAGTTTGAACAATGCCAAAAGCAACAAGCCTGTCGTGAAGCTTTTGGTGATGTTGAAGAACAAATGTGGCAACTTTTTGAAAAGGTTAAAGCCGATAAACCCGTCATAAGGTTGCAAAACTACATGACAGGCGAATACGAAGACGTCACCTTAACAAAACAATCCTTAGCCATTGCCATAAGAATGTTTTCTTATTCCGCAAAAACAATGGCTCTTTTGCCTTTGATGATTTCAAAAGCCAACCAGGGTCACTATGAAACCCTCGCAGCACAGGCAAATGCCATTAGTTCCATGTTACAAGAAGGCATGACTAATGTGGAGTTATCAATTGTTTGTAGTGAAGATGTGCCTTTTTATCGCATTGAAGATTCCAATGACAACACTATTTTTGGAAAAGACTTTTTAGAAAAAACGCAAAAGAGTTGCGATGTCTGGCCTCATGTTAATAGTGTTGCCAGCTTTAAAGAACCTGTTGTTTCAGATTTGCCCTTTTTATTGCTGTCTGGGGAATTGGATCCTGTGACACCGCCAGAATTTGCAGAAATAGCCATGAAAACTTTGCCGCATTCGCAGCATTTAATTGCCAAAGGGCAAGGGCACAATGTTTTTCCTACCGGTTGTATGCCAAAAATCATCACCGAGTTTATCGATAAACCTGAAGGCGAACTGAAAACAGAATGCTTGAGTGATTTTAATTATGAACCCTTTTTTATTAACATGATGGGACCAAAACAATGATAGAAGTAAAAGCAGTTAGCAAGAGTTTTGGCGAAGTCAAAGCAGTCAAAGAAGTTACATTTACCGCACCTGATCACCAAGTAACCGCATTGCTTGGAGCTAATGGCGCGGGTAAAACCACGACATTGCGCATGATTTATGCATTGATAACTCCACAAACAGGTGAAATATTGATTGATGGGGTTAATCCCAAAGAACACCCAGAAAAAGCACGCAAACTGTTGGGCGTTTTACCTGATACAAGAGGGTTATATAAACGTTTAACCGCGCGTGAAAATATTGAATATTTCGGTAAATTACATGGCATGAGTGATGCCGATATAAAAATGCGGACAGAAGCATTGGTAGAAGATTTGCGTATGCAGGAGTTTATTGATCGCAAAACCGATGGGTTTTCTCAAGGGCAACGCGTTAAAGTCGCTATTGCTAGAGCACTGGTGCATGACCCGCAAAACATAATTCTTGATGAGCCAACCAATGGACTTGATGTAATGAGTACCCGTGGCGTTAGACGCTTTCTTAAAAAAGAAAAACAACGAGGGAAATGCATCTTGTTTTCATCCCACGTGATGCAAGAAGTCGCAGCGGTAAGTGATGAAATTTTAATTGTTAGTGATGGAACAATTGCAGCACAAGGAACGCAATTAGAACTGCAACAGCAAACAGAAAAAAGCAACCTCGAAGATGCTTTTGTGCATATTGTAACCGCAGGAGAAGACCATGAATAAGCAAATATTAACTGTCATGTTTAAAGAAATTAAGGACAACCTACGGGACAAAAAGACGGTCATGTCTTCGATATTCATGGGTGCTGTTTTTGGGCCTATTTTATTGGTTGTTATGATGAATGCTGTTAGTGGCATGATGAAAGATAAGGCTGAAAAACAGCTGGAGTTGCATGTAAACGGCATCAATAATGCCAAGAGTTTTATTACTTTTGTTAAATCTCAAGGGGCTAAGGTCAGCAGTTTTTCTGGTGATGCAAAAAAAGCCATTCTGGATAAGGACAAAGAAGCAATTTTAGTTATCCCATCGAATTTTGCAGAAAAATTTGAATCGGGAATACCAGCAGAAATTCAACTGTACTACGATGCCACAGCAAAAGGGGCGACCAATATAACCCAAAAAAGAATTAAGTCCTTAATCAAAAGTTATTCCCGTTCAATCGGTATGATACGCTTACAATTACGCGGAATTAGTCCTTCCCTATTGCAAGCCGTAACAATAGAAGACCATGATGTCTCTACGGCCGAATCAAAAGGAGCTAAAGCGTTGGCCTTTTTGCCTTACTTTCTCATTATGGGATTATTTATGGGCAGCATGTACCTCGCTATTGACACTATGGCGGGAGAAAAAGAGCGCAATTCACTGGAATCTCTGTTGCTTAATCCAATCAAGCGTTCCTATTTGTTAACAGGAAAACTTCTAGCAACGATTAGCTTTGGCATCATTACTTTATTTGCCACTTTGTTAACCTTTAAATTTGCTCTGCCTTTTATGCCTTTAGATACCATGGGCATTAGTTTTAATTTTGGTATTAAAAATATTACACTTTTTGCTATTTTGCTTGCACCTTTGTCTGTAATGGCAGCATCCTTACAAACCATCATAGCAACTTTTAGTAAATCCTTTAAAGAAGCACAAACCTACGTGAGTTTGTTAATTTTTATTCCAATGATACCAAGCATTATATTAATGATGGTTCCCGTTAAAGAAAAATTGTGGATGATGTTTGTCCCTATTTTAGGTCAAAACTTAGCGATAAATCAAATTCTAAGAGGAGAGCCTGTGAGTCTATTGTGGTTTATCGCCGTAGCCGTTGGTTCACTATTTGTTGGTTTGTTACTTGCACTTTTAGCAATAAAACTGTATAACAGAGAAAGTTTATTATTTTCTGACTAATATGAAAAAAGCACTTTTAATAACATTGGCCTTAAGCATCACTTTTGTGGCTGTTGCGGGCAAAATATACAAGTACACTGCGGCAGATGGCAGTATCCACTACACTGATGTTAAACCAGACGAAGATTCAACTGAAGTGAAAATCAATAAAATTACTGTGGTTGAATCAAGCAAAACGCAATCACGTAAAAGCTGGAAAACAATTAGCAAGGATAAAAAAGCCTCTGGGTTTAACTACGATAACCTTGCCATTTCAAAGCCCGAACCAGATGAAACGCTTTGGGGTACGGGTGGAAATGTGACCGCCAGTGTCAATATTGAAGGGGTAATTCCGAGTCAATATCGCATTAAATTTTTTCTTGATGGCAAGCCTCGTGGTCGTGTTAAATCCAATACGCAACTCATAGCTGATGTTGAAAGAGGGGAACACTTTATTTATGCACAACTCATCAACGCACACAGCCGAAAAGTTTTAAAAACGACTGAAAAAGTCCGATTCTATGTGCAACAACAATCAAAAAAGTAAGAACCCGGCCCGTACTAAAAAATTCAAGACAAATAAGGTATAAAGCCGAAGAAGCCTTACGAGCCGGGATAAGAAATAAATAACACCCAAATTCCGATTTAATTCTTTAAATCCTAAGTGGGATTTTAGGCAAAGCCTAATTTTTCAATTGTTAATTATCCATTAAATAAGGTACAATCAAGCACTGTAAAAAAATCTGAGGGTAAACCATTCATGAGTAAACGAATTCTTTTGGCAATAACATTGTTAGTGCTGCCTTTTTTATCTCAAGCAACCGTTGATGAAACAATTAACAATGCCGTTGCTCCAATATCAGCATTCTTATTCAAATATATCTTTTATCCGATTCCTATCCCTTTTGCTAATGCCTCTATGCCCTTTATTTTGGCATGGTTAATTGTCGCTGCAACTTTTTTTACTTTCTATTTTAAATTTATTAATTTGCGTTCTTTTAGAGTTGGGTATGATTTGTTAAAAGGACGTTATAACGAAAAAGACGCACCTGGAGAGGTGACTCACTTTCAAGCCCTAGCTACGGCAGTATCAGGAACGGTGGGTCTTGGAAATATTGCTGGTGTTGCTACTGCTGTTTCACTTGGCGGAGCTGGTGCAACGTTTTGGATGATAGTGGCTGGTTTTATTGGCATGTCTTCAAAATTTGTCGAATGCACTTTAGGCGTAAAATACCGTGATATTGAGTCAGATGGTTCTGCACATGGTGGGCCAATGCGTTATTTGTCAAAGGGTTTTGCCGAACGTGGCATGGGTGGTATAGGTAAAGGTTTGGCTGTATTTTTTGCCATTATGTGTATTGGAGCCTCTTGGGGCGGTGGCAATATGTATCAAGTTAATCAATCATTGGAACAAGTCATAGTCATGACTGGTGGAGAGGGCAGTTTCTTTGATTTACACGGCTGGGTATTTGGTGTTCTTGTCGCAATTTTTGTAGCGGTTTCCATACTGGGTGGCATTAAAAGCATCGTAAAAGTGACCTCTAAGTTAGTGCCATTTATGGGCATGCTCTATATGGCTAGTTGTCTTTTTATTATTGTCATAAACTACAGCAATATTGGCCATGCATTTGGCATGATATTTGAAGGAGCCTTCAATGCTAAAGCAGGTCTAGGAGGTTTGGTTGGCGTCTTAATTGTTGGTTTCCAACGCGCAGGTTTTTCAAATGAAGCCGGTATTGGTTCAGCTTCTATTGCTCACTCTGCTGTAAAAACAAATCACCCAGTTACCGAAGGATTGGTAGCATTGTACGAACCTTTTATTGATACGGTTGTGGTTTGCACCATGACGGCTTTGGTTATTATTATTTCAGGTGTTGATGGCGTTGGAGTTGGTGCGGGAGGCGAAGGTCTTAAAGGCATTGCTTTGACTTCTTCTGCTTTTGAAACTGGAATTTCATGGTTTCCTTATGTTCTAACCTTTGCTGCTGTATTATTTGCTTTTTCAACCATGATTTCTTGGTCTTATTATGGCATGCGAGCCTGGACTTATTTGTTAGGACATGGAAAAGTACAAGAAAACAGTTATAAAGTGTTGTTTTTACTCTTTATTATTCTAGGTTCTGCTGCCAACCTCGGTGCTGTTATTAGTTTCTCTGATGCCATGTTATTTGCCATGTCATTGCCCAATGTTATCGGTTTATATTTATTAGCTCCTGTTGTTAAACGTGAGTTATCTGGCTTTATGGCAAAATTAAAATCAGGTGAGATAAAAGCCAATTGGTAACAGCTTAATAGGCTAAAATAGGCTTGTTAACGAGCCTATTTTAATGTTTTTTTGAGTGTTTTTTCTTCACATGCTTTAATGAGGAGAATTTCGTTTTCTTTCTTGCACTTTTTATAAAACGACTGTGTTGACTGACTTCATAGCCACGTTTATAGATGCGTTTAATTTTTGCACCAATAATGTGCTCAATTTTGTTAACGTTTTTTTCTTCTTCGGGTGCAACAAAAGAAATGGCTTGCCCTGAATTGCCTGCCCTACCCGTTCTGCCAATGCGATGTACATAGTCTTCGGCTAAAAAGGGCAAGTTGTAATTCACCACAAAATCCAAACCTTCAATATCCAGACCACGTGCTGCTATTTCGGTAGAGATCAAAACTTGCAACTTTGCCGACTTAAAGTCGGCCAAAGCTCGCCGCCTTGAACCTTGTGACTTATCACCATGCACCAATGCGGCTTTAACTTTTTTCTTTTTTAACGTTTCCAATAAGGCGTCAGCTTGTCGTTTCGTGCTGGTAAAAACCAAAACCTGAAACCAATTATACTGATGCAATAAATCCATAAATAAGCTAATCTTACGTTCTTCATCCACTGGATAAATGACGTGTTCAACAGTATCAGCGGTGGTGTTGACTTTTTTAGTGGTGCGAATTGCCTGGTGATTTTTTAATACTTGATGCGACAATTCGTTTAGTGCCGGTGTCATGGTGGCAGAAAACAACAAAGTCTGCCTGTTGGGACTTGTTTTGTGAATAATTTTTGAGACATCTCCAATAAAGCCCATGTCTAACATTCTGTCTGCTTCATCTAAGACTAAAAATTCCACTTCTGATAGGGTAACATTGTTCAAATTTAGGTGTTCAATTAAACGCCCTGGTGTTGAAATTAGGATATCAACACCCGCCTTTAATTTTGCCGCTTGTCCCGAACACTTAACACCACCATAAGTTGCGGTAATCTTGAAGTCTAAAAATTGTGCGTATTGCCCTATTGTGGAGGCTAACTGTTCAGCAAGTTCCCGCGTTGGGGTCAAAATCAAAGTGCGGGGATGCCCGAAGGAATTATCCAGAGGTTTATCTAACATGCGTTGCAAAAGAGGTAAGGCAAATGCCGCTGTTTTGCCTGTTCCTGTTTGAGCGTTGACTAATAAGTCATGCCCTTTTCTAACCAAAGCTACCGATTTTTCTTGAACTGGTGTCATTTTTTTGTAGCCACAGGCATCAATAGCTTGTTGAATTTGTGTGGCAAAGCCAATAGAATTAAATTTCATGTCTGTTCTCTTAATAATTATTCCGCAGGTTAATATTATTCCACAGAGTTAATAATCCCATATCCCGATAAAGAAACGCGTTTTCTTGGCTTGCTAGACGTGTTAAGGGGTTGTGCTATAATCGTGCTTTCACTATCGGGATTTGGGATAATGCAACATTATAGGGTTATGTCGGGTGCTCTTGTATTTTTTTGGTGAATTTTTCATTGAATTTGCTAAATGGATATGTTTTTAGGTAACATAGGGATTTTATTTTTAAAGAGTGCCATGAAATTTTTTATTGTAATTATAAGTTTGTTTCTTTCCCTTACGGTTTGCAGTGAAAGTTACCGAGATTTAAGTTTTGAAAAGTTGGTTGAAACCGCACAAGCAGGCGATGAAGTCGCCATGAGTTTCTTGGCAGAAAACTACCTTCATGGGCAAGGAGTGACACAAGATTACCTCAAAGCTTTAAAGTGGTATAAAAAATCGGCTGAACTCAATTATGCACCAGCTCAATTTAATTTAGCCGTTTTATTAAGTTCTGATATGAGTTTAAATCAAGATTTGTCGCAAGCATTCTTTTGGGCAGAAAAAGCAGCTGAACAAAATAATGCCAATGCACAATTTTTAGTTGCAAGTTTCTTTGAACAAGGCAAAGGCACCTACAAAAACAAAGCCAATGCCCGCAAATGGTACCAAAGGGCAGCTGTTCAAGACAATCCGCAAGCTCAGTTTAATCTGGCACTCATGTTACTTAAAGGAGAGGGGGGAAATGTGGATAATAAAGAAGGAATGAAATGGTTAAAAAGTGCTGCCAGGCTAAATCACACTCAAGCCAAGCACACTTTGGATTTAATAAACAAAAATACAAAGGGTTGATATGTTTTGACCTGTCAAGTTTAAATACATAATTTCACATGTTCTAGTCTTTAATCTCTAAAACAACCCCATTGTTGATTTTTGCAACTTTTTAACACGTGCCATGAGTTGCAAAGGTCTCTTTTAAAGAGTTTAATTGATACCGTTACAACTTTGGCGAGGATTCTGGGTAGTAAACTATTTCAATGCTCTGTCTTAATTAATCTCATTCCTCCTTTTTTTGCTTTTGCATTTAATGACTGACAACATTCTCAGATTAACTATTTAAAAACTCTTTTCAACTCTGATTTACATTAAAAACCGATAATGGCATAATCATTAAATGATGCCTTTTAACACTTTAGTTAAACCAACTCTCAACTTCAAACACTCATGGCGACCCGAACAACTACGCGTGCTTGATAATGTTTTGCGTTATTTAGACGATAAGCGCATTCATATAGTTGCAGCACCTGGTGCGGGCAAAACGGTAATAGGCATTGAGATTTTCAACCGTTTGAATTTAAAAACATTGGTGGTGTCACCGACTCGCCTTATTCGCAATCAATGGTTGCAGCGGGTTACTGACTTCTTGCCAACCGATGAAATTCCCTCTTGGTGC
>JALSIL010000271.1 GCA_026990095.1 Lysobacterales bacterium | reverse complement strand
ATGCCGCCAGCGATACCGCCAGATTGTGAAAACAAGGACATATCGCCTAATGATTCAAAGGTTTCAATCATGCCTGAAACGGTTCCAAGCAAGCCAAGCAACGGAGCAACGATAACAATGGTTGAAATAATGACTTTGTATTTTTTTATTTCGGCGTATTCTTCGGCAAAAGCATCGTCCAAATAACGGCGAAGATTGTCGAGTTTTTTATTGCGTAATGCCATGCCTTTAAATAATGCTCGCACCATGACACCATTGCCGCTGGGCGTTTTGCCTTTTAGGTAACGGTAAACTAAGGCTCGGGCACTGCGTAATGTGCCACTTTTTAAAGCAATCAGGCGATAACCCAGTGTCCACCACAAAATAACAGTGCCTAGCACCAATGGTGGCATGACAAAACCACCTGAGTTAAAATAGTCCAATAACTGTTGCCAAATGCTCATGCTCTTAGTTCTGTAATTTTTTAAAAACATTAATCACTCGCAGGGCTGCTTTTTCCATATCATCTTTAATACGCTCAGCCCAACCTGATAATATGTTGCCAAATAATAAGGCAGGAATAGCAACAGCGAGACCGACTTCGGTGGTGACCAAGGCAACGGAAATGCCTTCGGATAAAAGTTTGGGATCGCCCGTGCCAAATTCGGTTATGATATCAAAGGTTGAAATCATACCAGTAACTGTACCCAATAATCCTAAAAGTGGGGAAACGGTTGCTACCACCATGATTAATGAGCCAAAACGATTGAGTTGCCCTGATTCATGCAAGATGGCTTCGGAAACAATATCCTCAATGTGTTCGCGATCCCGTTCAATATTTCTCAAAACCGCATACATGACACGCCCACTGGAACTGTGTTTATGACTGGCTACACGAAGGGCGTGTTCCATGTCATCGTCTTCTATGTTTTTAACGACTTTGTTCAGTATTTTTTCGGTGCTTGAAGAAGATTTTTTCAAAAACCAAATGCGTAATAGAATGAGAACAAAGGCAAATACACCCAGAAAAACAATAATCCAAGCAATCAAACCACCAGAGTCTATAACACTTCGTATGGTTTTGTCCTTTTTCTCATCAATTGACTTGATGCTTGATTCGTACAAAAATATGGGCAATGAGGCTTGTGCTTTGCCGTTAAAAAGTTCGGCAATCACTGGTGAGTCTTCATCACGCCAAACTTTAAACGTGTTTTCGCCAGCGGGTGCTAGAGCTCCAGCTCCTTGTTTGGAAAACCCATAGGAGGCGATATTGCCTATTTTTAGGATGTCGCCATGAACTTCTTGTCCATTTTGTAAAAAGAACGAACCTTGAGTTTTGCTGATGGTTGAGTGTTTTTGAATGACTTGGTTGGCAAAATTTATGAGTTTAGCAACTTGCTCAATATCGCTATTTTCTGTGTTAGTCTCATCATCTGTAGCCAATTGTTGATTAAACTCACTTAAGGTGGATTTTGCCTGGGTAATGGTTGCTTTCAATAGACTGCTGTTATCACTGGCGGATTCGGTGTTTCTTTCTAAAGCAAAGACATCGTCTTCTTTTTGATTAACAGATTGTTCTAGACTTAACAATTGGTTTTCAAGTGTGCTTATTTGTTGGTTGAGTTTTGTTTTGTCTTCAGCCGCTGTGCGTTTATAGGCTTGGGTTCGTGCTTTTATGCTTTTGATTTGTGCGGTCAAAAAGGCGTATTCTTTTTGGTAAGCTTTGTTTAAATCTTGTCTCGCCTTTTGTGGATTTAACTTGGGTATTGACAATTTTGGCTCTTGTACGTCTTGATTTTTTTGTGCTTGAGTATTAAGCGTCAAACTAAGCAGTAATAAAAGTGTTGTTAATGTTTTCATGTTAATCTCAATTTAAAACTGAACGGTTAAAGGTAAGGTGAAATAGCCTTGACGAATTTGTTTTTTTAATGAATCAAATAATACTGCGACTTGCTTTACTTTTTTTTGTTCTTTGATTAAGTGATAAGTCCAGTTGCCATTTGATTTTTTTGCTACACCATATTGCTCGTCTCGGGTTTTGAAATACAGCATCACCGTTCCAAGTTTTGCAATTTCTACCAGTATATTTTTGCCGTTGAGTTCTATGGTTTGCGAATAGATGGCATTTTCACGGCCTAGACGCAACTCATCTTCTAAAAATGCCCACAATCGGTTGATGGCATTTTGCGAGGTGATTTTTCTGGCGTTAAGTGAACGTTCAATTTCTTCGACCACGGACAATCGTTCTTTTTGTTTGAATGGAATGCCTGTTTTGAGGTTGTTTTTTACTCCTTGAATAAGGGCTAAGACCTGTGGAATTAATGATTCGGAATCTGCTCCCAATAATTTGACTTTTTCTTGCAGTTTTTCAAACTCAATTTGCACTTGTTTTAATTGCAATTTTTTTCTATCGACATTGGCCTGCAGTTCTGTTTTGCGCGTACTCAAGTATATCAATGAATTTTTATTTTCAGATTTTAGAATTTTGAGTTCTGCTTGTAAATCTTCCACTTCACCCCGAAGCTTTATTAAATTTTCAGCCAGTTTATCGCTATCTTGAGCATTAACTGTGTTCAATGGAGCTGCTAATAAAATAATTATAAATAATATGACTATGTGCATGATGTTCTTTCTATTGAAAAGCGTGCATTCTAAGTGTTGTTTGTGACAATATTGTGAAGAAATAATGACGTTTAGGTGACGTTTTGGTTAAGGAATGATGACTTCACAAGAATGAAATAAATGTCATTCAAACTTCACTTTTCTGTCATTAAATAGTCATGAAAAACACCTACTATGCACACTTCTTTTTAATGTTATGTAATTTAGAGGTTATTATGAAATTTGGAAAAATAAAAAGTACTTTGTTAACCAGTGCATTGGTGTTAGCAGGAGCATCTCATGCTATTAGTGTAGACAATAAAATGTTTGAAGGTCAATGGTATAAGCCAGGAACAAATAGTGGTTGGAGTTTCGAATATTTAAAAACTGGCCCTGAAAAAGGCTTAATGTTTGTTGCTGGTTATATCTATGATGATGCAGGCAATCCATTATGGGTGACGGGCACTGCACCTGTTGTATCTGGGCAATCAATTTTAGATTTTGACTTATTAACTACATCAGGAGGAACAATTGGCGGTGGAACAAATGCAACTAATCAAAATGTTGGTTCCATGAATGTTGATTTTAAAAGCTGTCACAAAGCTTCTGTTCATCTAACTGGGATTAGCACAGATATATTGGCGTCTACTGAGGTGTCTTTTGATATGGAGCCTTTGGATAATATAACGGGTCAATTTCATAATGGTACAGTTTGTGCCTATCAAACTGAATTTGTTGCTTGTCCCTCATTTGCAACAGCATCAACGCAACCCAAAACCTGCATCTTATCAGGAACATTAACGGGTGATAAGACCTTAACTAATGACACGAACTGGGTATTGCAAGGGGCTGTGTTTGTAGGAGAGGATGGTGGTACAGCAGGTAATTTAACCATTGAACCTGGTACGCGTGTTATAGGTGTAACGGGTAATGATTTCTTAGCAGTGCAACGAGGTTCAAAAATATTTGCAGAAGGAACTGCCAATGCACCGATTGTTTTTACAGGCCCCTTTAATGCCAGTGACGCTTCAGCTGGGGCGGGCAATTGGGGTGGTTTAGTTATTAATGGTAAAGCACCTTTGAATATTTGTGATTCTAGCGTGCCTTTTAACCAGTGTGAAGATACAGGAGAAGGGGCATCAGGTAACTTTGGTGGTGACCAAGTGCATGATTCCAGTGGTGTTTTGAAATATGTCCGTGTGCAATTTGGTGGTTTCAGAATTAATGACGAAGATGAGTTAAATGGTATCGCATTCCAAGGAGTTGGTGATGGAACGGTTATTGACTATGTGCAAGTTCATGCCAATGAAGATGATGGCATTGAAATGTTTGGTGGAACTGCGAATTTAAAACATATTGTTTTAACACATATTAAAGACGATTCTCTGGATTGGACTCATGGCTGGCAGGGTAAGGTTCAGTATCTTTTGGTTAAGCAAAATCCAGATGCTGCTGATGACAAAGAGCGTGGTATAGAGGCTGATAATTATGAACTTAATAATGATGCGACACCGCGTTCTCAACCAATGATAGCCAATGCTACTTTTATTGGAGCGGATTCTGATAATAGAACAACTACTGGCATTTTATTGAGGCGAGGAACAGGTGCAAACTTTACTAATGTGATTGTTACTGGTTTTGAAAAATGTTTGGATTTGGATTCAGATGCGACCTTTGCAGCTGCTGGAACGCCAACAAACTTGACTGGAATAACTACTATGCAAAATACAGTAATAAGTTGTGCACAAAATTTTGAAGAAGAAAGTGGTGATGCTTTTACAGTTCAGTCCTTATTTGAAGCCCAAGCTGGTAATGAAGCAACCGACCCAGCATTGGATGGAATTTACCCAACAAGTAATACACCGACAAACAAAACAATAGATTCTGCTGTATGGGGAGCATTTTTTGATAAGGTTAATTACGTTGGAGCATTTCAATCCAAGTCTCAAGCTTGGACTAATGGATGGACTGAGTTTTTAGATTAAACAAGATTTGAATTATCCTAAAAAAACCTGTGATTTTAGTCAGTCACGGGTTTTTTTTTGTAAGAAAAGAGTACAATAGCACTATGTTTAATATTTCTTTCCGTTATGAAAAATTTTATGCACTGCTGTTTTTAGTAGCGGCAAGTGTAACGGGTCTGTTGACATCCTATTGGGCACAGAGTTTTTTAATATGGGCTCTGGTCTATATTCTGTGGAAATGGGTGGAGTTTTATCATTTTTATCATTGGTATAAAAATGGGGCAAAGAATGCTAAAGTTCCTTTGAATCATGGTGTTTGGGGAGATTTTGCTAGCCTGATTTTAAATGATAAAAATAAAAATCGTAAAATTTACAAGCGCAATAAACTCTTACTCAATCAATTTAATCGTACCGCTCAAGCCTTGCCTTATGCCACTATTATCCTCAATAAGGGTTACGAATTACGTTGGGTTAATTCGATTGCTTATAAAATTTTAGGTATAAAAAAATCTGACATAGGAGTCAAAATAAGCAATCTCATACGAGATCCTTTGTTTGTTGAGTTGTTAGAACAAGTAAATCAAGGAACAGAGGTATCAGAAATGAAGATGACGCATCCCATTGATGCTTTGCGAAAAATTCACATCAAATTAATGAAATTATCAAATAAACGGTTTTTGCTCGTTGCTCGAGACATTAGTCAACAAGATGCTTTACGTCAATCAAGAAAAGCTTTTGTGGATAATGCATCACACGAGTTACGCACTCCTTTGACAGTTATTACGGGTTATCTTGAGATGTTACATAATGCAAAGGATATTCCAAAAACTTGGCAACAACCCATTGAAAAAGCCCAACAACAATCGATGCGCATGGAGAAAATTATCAATGACATGTTAATGCTCTCCAGCATTGAACACGAGCGTCACTTAGAGGATAACGATGAAATAATACAAATGCCACAACTGCTCAATCGTTTGCTTGATGATGTGAAAAACAGTTCAAAGGCAAAACTACACCATTTCTCCGTTAATATTGATTCGGACTTAAAAATTCGAGGTAACGAGGAAGAAATAACCAGTATTATCCTAAATTTGTTAAATAATGCCGTAAAACACACAACAGCCAATACAAAAGTGTCATTGCGTTGGTTCTCTAAAGGCAATAATGCCATCCTTAAGGTTTGTGACAATGGCAAAGGCATTGACGCTAAACACTTGCCGCATTTAAGTGAACGATTTTATCGTGTTGACAATAGCCGTGATAAAAACACCAATTCAACGGGTTTAGGCTTGGCGATTGTTAAACAAATATGCGATAACCACCACGCAACACTTGAAATTGAAAGTGAGATTGGTAAAGGAACATGTTTTAGAATAATCTTCAGGCAATAAACTGTTATATTGTAAAGAATGGTATGGTTAATTTATAATTCTTGTTAGAATAAAGCTATTCTACAAAGTGATAATTGATTTCCCATCGAACTTATGCAAGCTAAAACATCTCTAGATATTATTCAAAATACCTTCCAAACTGATATAGCAAAACATGGAAAATTACAGGAATTTTCCAAAGGTGAGGTAATCTTTTCTGCAGAAGAAATGATGAAAAAATTCTTTTTTGTATTCACTGGTAGGATAAAAGTCTCACAATTAAACTTTTTGGACGGAAAAGAGCAGATTTTAAAGATACTAGCCAAAGGAGATATGTACGATACCATCACCTTACTGGATGGAAAAATACACAACAATATTCTTCTTGCTCTGGACAAAGTGCAAGTATTGGTTTTGCCAATTGAGGTAATTAGAAAATGGATAACCTCAAACAGTCGCTTTAATACCTATTTATTTTCCTATGTTTCACAGCAATTTAGAGACATAGAAGAGCTCGCATTGGATATGTCTTTTTACCGAACCTCAGAAAGGCTCATAAAACTCATCAGTAAAAACATTGATGAGAATGATTTAAGCAAACTTCACCTTATTCATGATTTGTCGCATGAAGATTTAGCCAGTTTGATTGGCACCGTAAGGAAAGTTGTCAACCGCCATATTCAAAACCTAAAGGATGATGGTTTAATTGAAATCAACCATAAAAACATCAAAATAAAAGACAAGCAAAAACTTCTGGATCGCCTTCCAATTATGTAGATTAAAAAAAGTTCTAATTTTTTAATCAAAATGCCACAAAAGTGGCAGATACTTAATCAGCATTTTCCTAAAATGACCTCATTAATTAATTATTGGAGTTAAAAAAATGCTTATAACAAGATACAACCCATCAAGAGAAATTCAAGAATTTAGAAGAGGATTTGATGAATTCAATTCTTTTTTAGATAATTTTTTATCGGACAATTCAGCATTCAGTGACGTCAATTTTATGCCAAGCGTAAATACCCGTGAGGGCAAGCACGCCTACCATGTTGAGTTGGATTTACCTGGAATAAAAAAGGAAGATATTCATGTGGATATTAAAGATAACAGCATTGTAATTTCTGGAGAGAGAAAAGTCAGAGAAGAGGTGAATGCGGATGATTATTATAAAATAGAAAGTCAGTATGGCTCTTTTGAAAGAAGTTTTTCACTGCCCGAAAATGCAGATGTTGAGAATATCCATGCGGAATCTAAGGATGGTGTTTTGGAAGTTGTTATTCCTAAATTGAATAATGAAGAAGTTAAACCAAAAACCATTGAAATTAAATAGGAGGTGAAAAATGAGTATTTTAGAAAAAACTAAAAACATTAGTACAGAATTAGAAAGCAGTTTAGAAAAAGGTTTTCAAAAAGGGAAAGAACTGCTTAAAAGTGCAGTCAGTCATCTTCCTTTTACAAATTTTGCCAAAGACAATGCAGGAGATTTTCACTTAGAAGTTGATTTGCCAGGTGTTAAAAAACAAGACATTGAGCTTAGAGTTGAAAATAATGTATTGATTGTTAGTGCTCAGAGGCACATGAAAAATGAAGTGAAAAAGGAAGATTATTATTTAATGGAGAGTTCTTTTGGTCAAATAGAGCGATTTTATAGCTTACCTGATGGTATAGATGCAGACAAAATAAGTGCCCAATATAAAAATGGCAGATTGCTCATTGATTTACAAAAGAATGAAGCAGAGCAAGTTAAATCAATTGAAATTAAGAAAGCATAAACTTAGGAGGGCTTGTGATGAAATATAAATACCTAACAATATTTTTTGTGGCAGTGGTGCTTAGCAGCGTGGTAGCTGTAGCAACGACATTTGCAACAGGCGATAAATCTTTAACAAGGCATGATGAAGCGGCACAAGTACTTGCTGATACAAAAAACGCATTGAAAGACTTAAAAGCGAGTGGAACTGTTGATAAGTCAATCGTGAATCAATTAGAAAAATCAATTGATCGATTGGAACAATTAACAGAGAAATTAGCAGAAGAACCCTCATTGAAAAAAAATAAGGGTTTAAATTTATTGCTTGAAGATGATTTCTTTAACCGTTCTTTTGATGCGGATAAATGGAATCCCTTACAAGAAATGCAAGCCATGCAGAATCAGATGAATCAATTGTTTGGTGAAGCATTTGGTCGTTTTGATGGCAGCACAAATTTCAACCATTTATTTAATGATAAGGGATTTTCTCCTAGTATAAATTTAGCTGAGGATAATAAGCAGTTTATTGTCACCGTGGATTTGCCTGGTGCGACAAAAGAGAATGTTGAAATCGTACTTAAAGATCAATTATTGACGATTAAAGGCTCCACCATTGAAGAAAAAGAAAAGAAAGACGAAAAAAATCACATGTACAGACGCGAACGTTTTAGCGGAAAATTCGAACGTTCACTGACTTTACCTGCACCAGTCAAAGCGGAGGGGATGGTCAGCAATATTAATAATGGTGTTTTAGAAATTAAAATACCCAAAGCATAACTCATGGCGAGTTTTGCCTATAGATTAGGTTTAGGTTGTAGGCAAAACTCGTATTGATATTTATTAAAATTAACAAAACTAAAATAAAGGTAACACTTATGAAAACACAAAAATTAATCTTACAAGCATTGTTGTTGTTAGTTGCAACAATAGGACTAGCAACTGAAACAAAACAATCTAGCCCTATTGTTCAAGAACAGACAAAAACAACTCAGTCAGTTCAAAAAGGGGTTGATTCTGCATCAAAAACTAAGGCAGATGATAAGCGTTCACACGTTTACAAAGAAGCTCTTGAAGCGATAGATGAAACCAACAAGGCAATTATTGCTCTTTCCAAAGAAAATCCCGATACCAAGGCAGCGTTATCGGCACTAGAAAAGTCAACAGGTAAAATTGAAATTATTTTAGCACGAGAGCCAAAACTTGCTTTTGCTCCAATGGATGTTTCGGTTCAAACTTTTGATTTTTTATCAAATGTTGATACCATTAAGGCAATGCTTCATGATGTAGAAGAGTTTATTGATGATGGTGAAATTCAACAAGCTCGTGCAATTATGACAAATCTAGTAAGCGAACTTAACATCAATACCACAAGTATCCCCTTGGTGAGCTATCCCTTGGCGACAACCCAAGCAGCAGATTTGATTGAGGAAGGCAAAATAGATGAAGCCATTATTGCATTGCGAACACAGTTGAGTACATTGGTTGTATCGAAGGAAATTATACCATTACCAATACTTCGAACTGAATTATTACTGGCAAGTGCGGAAGATTTAATTGCCAAGAAAAAGCGCAGTGATGACGAGCAAAATACATTAATGGATTTATTGAATGAAGCAAGAAATCAATTATTAAAAGGTAAATTATTGGGTTACCTCAATCGCGATGAATACAAGTCTATAAACAAGGAGATAGATAATCTAGCCGATAAAGCCGCACTCAATAAAAGTGGTAAAGGAAAAGGTTGGTTCGATTCGATTAAAGAAAAAATGAAAAACCTATTCTAAAACATTCGGATAAATCTCTAGCCCGCATATTTCAAAGCAACACAAAACCTAATTCAAGATTTTGTGTTGCTTTTTTTGGTTTTTTAAATCGAAATTGTCATAAAGCTGTCACACTTGCAGCTTAAGATGAGCACATTCTTAATAAATATAGGGTTGAAATAACCATGAAAAATTTTAAAACATTACTCACCTTATCTGTATTAGTCACCAGTTTGTCATCTATGGCAGCAGGTCGTGATTATATCTCAATCGTTGGGTCGTCAACGGTTTATCCATTTGCTACCGTGGTGGCAGAGCGATTTGGCAAATCAACCAACTTTAAAACCCCTAAAATAGAAGCCACAGGCACGGGCGGTGGCATGAAATTATTTTGCAAAGGCGTCAATGTGGATACGGCCGATATTACCAATGCATCGCGTCGCATCAAAGCCAGTGAATTTGAAATGTGCCAGAAAAATGGTGTTAAAGACATTGTTGAGGTATTAATTGGTTATGATGGCATTGTTGTGGCTAATGCGATTAAGTCGCACACTTTTGCTTTGACTCGAAAGGATTTGTTTTTGGCTCTTGCTAAAGAAGTGCCAACGAGTAAAGATGGTGAATTGGTCGCTAATCCAAATAAAAAATGGAGCGATATTCGCAAAGACTTACCCAATGTTAATATCGAAGTACTGGGTCCTCCGCCAACATCAGGAACCCGTGATGCATTTGTCGAAATGGCAATGGAAGGAGGTTGTAAAAAGTTTGACTGGATTAAAGCCACCAAGAAAAGCAATAAAGCCAAGTACAAATCCATTTGTCACACCATCCGCGAAGACGGTATCTATATTGAAGCAGGTGAAAACGATAATCTAATTATTCAAAAATTACAAAAAACCCCAGATGCCTTAGGTATATTTGGTTTTTCTTTCCTTGATCAAAACGCCGATGTTGTTAAAGGTGCGACTATTGATGGTGCTGCTCCAGAGTTTGAAACCATTGCTGGTGGCTCTTATCCCATATCCCGTCCTTTGTATTTTTACGTGAAAAAAGCCCATGTAGGTAAGATTCCTGGCATGAGTGAATTATTAAAAGAGTTTACCAGCGAAAAAGCCATGGGTGAAGAAGGCTATTTGACCGATAAAGGTTTAATTCCATTGGATGTTGATAAGTTTAAAACGGTGCAAGATGCGGTTAAGAACTTAAAGCCTCTGTCATTATAAAACCCTAACAAAGGGGAGTGGGCTTTCTCAGTCTGTTTTAGTCCACACCCCAAAGTGTCTATTTAAATCATGACAATTTCTGCCATTCTTTTTCTGCTTGTACTTTTATCTGCCTTTAGTTACTTTATGGGCAGGCAAAAGATTCATGCAGTTTATCAACAGCAACGCCAAAATGTCGATACGAACGTGCGTTCCAAGGCAAAGTTCACCTTGCCCAAGTATTTTGGTTATGTGGCGGCATTGTGGTCGTTGGTGCCCGCTTTGTTAGTATTGTTAGTGATTGAGGTGGTTGATGCACCAATAATAGAAAATCAATTAACAGAATATATGGTTCAGTCCAATATCAATGTTGAAGAAAATTTTGATCTGTATTTAAATGAAATACATAATATGGATGCTGATTATTTAACCGATGCCGATCCTGCGAAAGTAAAGGTGTTTGAAAAACTTAATCACCTGAATAAAATTGCCAGTACAGCAAAATCGGTCATTGTTTTGGCTCTGGCTATTTTGATGACAGTTTTTGGTTTAAAGAAAATTACCGTTGGTATTCCTGCACGGCAGTATTTTGAAAAAGCGATTGAAATCATTTTGTTATTGGCAGCATCCATTGCAGTCTTAACCACCGTTGGCATTGTTTTATCGGTGTTTTTTGAATCCATACGGTTTTTTGGTGAGATTCCTGTGGTTGACTTTATGTTTGGCACCCAATGGTCGCCACAAACGGCGATTCGAGCCGATCAAGTCGGTTCTTCTGCTGCTTTTGGTGCTGTGCCTTTGTTTGTTGGAACCATGTTGATTTCATTTGTGGCATTACTGGTGGCTGTGCCGTTGGGTTTAATGAGTGCCATTTTTTTATCGGAATACGCATCCAGTGGATTTCGTTCTTTTGCCAAACCGGTCTTAGAAATTTTAGCAGGCATTCCAACCGTTGTTTATGGTTTTTTTGCGGCATTAACGGTTGCGCCCTTTATTCGTGAGTTGGGGCAGTCAATTGGACTGTCAGTTGCCTCAGAAAGTGCCTTGGCAGCAGGTTTAGTGATGGGAATAATGATTATTCCTTTTGTTTCATCATTGGCTGATGATGTGATTTCGGCAGTACCACAAGCCATGCGTGAAGGTTCACTTGGATTGGGTGCGACCAAATCTGAAACAATCGTTAAAGTTCTGATTCCAGCAGCTTTGCCTGGTATTGTTGGTGGCGTGTTACTGGCTGCCTCGCGTGCAATTGGTGAAACCATGATAGTGGTTATGGCAGCAGGATTGGCAGCCAATCTCACGGTTAATCCATTGAATGCTGTGACCACGGTGACGGTACAAATTGTGACTTTGCTTACTGGTGATCAAGAGTTTGATTCAGCCAAAACTTTGGCGGCTTTTGCTTTGGGGTTGATGTTGTTTTTAACAACCTTAGTGCTCAATATTATTGCTTTGCATGTGGTAAGAAAATACCGAGAACAGTATGATTGATAAAAATACAATGACATTAAAAGTTGAGAAAAGCTTAAAAAGACGCTACCTCAAGGAAAAAATCTTTAAATCGATGGGTTTTATTTCGGTTACGGTGGCTTTTTTATTTTTACTTATCTTGATTTTAGATATTACTATTAAGGCATTGCCTGCTTTTGTACAAACTCAAATTGTTTTGCAAGTCGATTTAAATGAACAAGACTTAGGCATTACTCAACAAAGCAGTGTGGATGAAATACGCCAAGTGGATTTTCGCCGCGTTATCCGTAATGCTTTAAAAAAACAATTTCCACAGGTAAAAAAGCGCAAGCAGAAAAAAGATTTGTATTCCTTGGTGAGTGTGGGAGCGGAATACCAGTTGCGCGATTTGGTGCTAGCTAATAAAGCCATTCTTGGAACCACTCAAAAAGTCACCTTTATTGCCGATGACGATGTTGATGCCCTAATTAAAGGCGCGATAGATAGAAACGATGAAGAATCAGGACGCAGAGTCAAAGACTTTAAATTAAACTTAATAGAAACCTTAGAAAAAAATGGTCAAATAGAAAAGAATTTTAACTGGCAGTTTTTCAGCAGTGGTGATTCGAGAGAACCTGAGTTGGCAGGGATAAAAGGCGCTGTTTTGGGCTCACTTTATACCTTATTGGTGACCTTGTTAATGACTTTTCCCGTGGCTGTTGCCGCTGCTATTTATTTGGAAGAATTTGCACCCAAAAATCGCATGGTGGATTTTATCGAAATCAACATTAATAATTTAGCTGCCGTGCCATCTATTGTCTTTGGATTATTGGGCTTGGCGGTGTTTATTAACTTCTTTGAATTGCCGCGTTCAGCACCGATTGTTGGTGGTATAGTTTTGTCTTTGATGACCTTGCCAACCATTATTATTGCTTCACGCTCGGCGATTAAGGCGGTTCCGCCGTCTTTACGAGAAGCGGCACTGGGATTGGGTGCATCTAAAATGCAAACGGTGTTTCACCATGTATTTCCGGCGGCATTGCCAGGTATTTTGACGGGCACTATCATCGGCATGGCACAAGCCTTGGGCGAAACCGCTCCATTGTTGATGATTGGCATGGTGGCATTTATTGTGGATATCCCTCAGTCAGTTACCGACCCAGCAACGGTTTTACCGATTCAGGTTTATCTGTGGGCGGATTCACCCGAGCGGGGATTTTTAGAAAAAACTTCAGCAGCTATCTTGGTCTTGATTGCCTTTTTAATCACGATGAACGCCATAGCTATTTATTTACGCAAGAAATTTGAGAAAAAGTGGTAAAATTAGAGAATGAATAATAACACCGACCAAAAAACATTAGACTCTATGCATGCAGAACATGGTAAAACTGTTGGTCAACCTTTTTGCCAAGATGCAAAATTTAGCACACGAAATGTCGATGTTTTTTATGCCGATAACCAAGCAATTTATGATGTTTCATTGGATATGGGTAAAAATGAAGTGATTGCTTTGATTGGGCCATCAGGTTGTGGCAAGTCAACTTATTTGCGTTGTTTAAATCGCATGAATGACACCATTGATATTTGTAAGGTGACGGGGCAACTGTTGCTTGATGGTCAAGATATTTATGCCAAAGACCAAGACCCTGTCTTGTTGCGAGCGCGTGTGGGCATGGTTTTTCAAAAGCCCAACCCTTTTCCCAAATCCATTTATGACAATGTCGCTTATGGCCCGCGTATTCATGGTTTGACCTCCAATAAAGCAGAACTTGATGATTTGGTGGAAGAATCGTTAATCAAAGCGGGTTTGTTAAATGAAGTTAAAGATCGATTGGATGCACCAGGAACAGGTTTATCGGGCGGACAACAACAGCGTTTGTGCATTGCTCGAACCATAGCCGTACAACCTGAAGTGATTTTGATGGATGAACCTGCCAGTGCCCTTGATCCGATTGCAACAGCCATTATTGAAGAGTTGATTAGTGAATTGCGTAAAAATTATACCATTGTGATTGTCACCCATTCGATGCAACAAGCGGCACGAGTTTCACAACGAACGGCGTATTTCCACTTAGGTAAGTTGATAGAAGTGGGGGAAACCAATCAAATTTTCACCAACCCAGTGCATGATTTAACTGAAAAATACATAACTGGCCGATTCGGCTAATGACAGAAGATATAAGACTATGGATAATTTAGATTTTAATAAACATACTTCAAAAAGCTACAATCAAGAGCTTGAAGATATTCGAAACTTATTATTAAACATGGGTGGTATGGTTGAAAAACAAGTGCAAAAAGCCATGCAATCCTTGCTTGAAAGCAATAAAAAAATGGCAAAGAAAGTCATCAAAAAAGATTTAGGCATCAACGCCATGGAAGTCAAAATTGATGAAGAATGCACTCAAATTATTGCCAAACGCCAACCAGCTGCCAGTGATTTGCGCTTAATTATTGCTGTTATTAAAAGCATCACAGATTTAGAACGCATTGGTGATGAAGCGGAAAAAATTGCCAAAAATGCCATTTACCTTATAGATAAAAGCTTTAAGAGTGATTATTTTTCGGATTTAGAAAACTTGGCAATAATAGTTGCAAACAACTTAACCCAAGCCCTAAATGCTTTAGCTCGATTGGATCCAGATATGGCACTAAAAATTGCGTTAGAAGACGATAGGGTTGATGATACATTTGAACAATTCAATAAGGAAATGATTAGTGTAATGGCACTAAACCCTCACGATTTAAAAAACCTCGTTCGTCTAAGTTGGAGTGGTAAAGCGTTGGAAAAGATTGGTGACCACACCAAAAATATATGCGAATATGTTATTTATTTGATTAAGGGTAAAGACATTAGACACCTTGATTTAGAAACCATAAAAGAAGAGTATTTCTGATGAAAAACACCATCCTCATCGTCGAAGATGAAACCGCCATTCGTGAAATGTTAGCTTTTTCATTGATGCAAACAGGCTATATTGTTTTGCAAGCAAAAACAGCACTTGAAGCCTTAAAGATATTAGAAGATGTTTCACCTGATATGGCCATAATTGACTGGGGATTGCCGCAAGTCAGTGGACTTGAATTGGTCGAGCGAATTCGAGAAGATGAAGTGATTGCGGACATGCCAATTATAATGCTGACGGCAAAGGCACAAGAGGAAGACAAGGTCAAGGGATTGGAAACGGGAGTGGATGATTACATGACTAAGCCTGTTTCTATTAAGGAGTTGCAAGCACGCATTAAGGCGCAATTGCGCCGTTTAGGTGGGTTCAAAAAAATGCATGTCATTACCGTGGGTCCAATTAAAATGGATTTGGATGCCCACACAATTGTGATTGCTGATGAGGAGCTTAAATTAAGTATAACCGAATTTAATTTGCTTAAACTATTCATGAAAACACCCAATAAGCTTTTATCGCGGGAGCAAATTCTTAATCATGTTTGGGGGAGAAATTCATTTGTTGAATTACGCACAGTAGATGTGCATATCCTGCGCTTACGCAAGTCACTAAAAAAATACAAGCTTGAAAGAATGCTGCAGACTGTTCGCGGAGCAGGCTATAAGTTTTTTCATGAAAAATAGAGCTAAAATGTAAAGGTCTTCATAATTATAAAATTAGAGCGTATTTAGTATTCTATTAATGTTAAAATAATGCGCTTTATTCTCTAAGCTTATTATTTAATGACAGCACCGTTTATTCATCTTAATGTTCATTCTGAATTTTCAGTAGTTGATTCGACCATACGCATTCCAAAATTGATGAATGCGTTGGTGGAAAATCACGTGCCTGCTGTGGCGGTGACTGATTTTAATAACATGTACGCAACCATTAAGTTTTTTAAAGCAGCCACAGCAGCAGGTATCAAGCCTCTTATGGGTGCCGATGTTCAGGTTTTAGATGAGCATGAAACATCATACTCTGTTGTTTTGTTGTGCATGAATAAACAGGGTTATCTCAACTTGAGTGAAATCATTTCTTTAGCTCACCAAAAAGGTTACCACAAAGGCAATCCCATGGTTCGTGAGTCGTGGCTAAAGGAACACAATGAAGGTTTGATTGCCATAAGCTCAAATATGCGGGGTGATATTGGGCAGTTGATTTTAGCAAAAAAAACCGAAGCCGCTGCCGATAAGATAGATAAGTGGAAACGTGTGTTTGGAAACCGTTACTATTTGAGTATTGCACGAATAAATAAAAAGAATGAAAAATGGCACAACGATGCCACGCTTTATTTGGCTGCCCATCAACATGTTCCGATTGTTGCCAGCAACGAACCACGGTTTATGGCAAGTGATGATTTTAATGCTCATGAAGCCCGGGTGTGTATTAATCAGGGCATGATAGTTGCCGATCCACGACGGGCAAAAAATTACACAAGAGAACAGTATTTAGCAACACCTGATGAAATGCTAAAAAAGTTTAAAGATATTCCTCAAGCTATTGAAAATACAGTGGAAATTTCTAAACGATGTAATTTTAGTTTTGAATTTGGTGAATATTTTTTGCCCGATTTTCCAGTGCCAGAAGGGGAAACCATAGGTGAGTTTTTTCGGCGTATTACCCAGGAAAGACTAGCACAATATCTTTCCAAACAGGGCACTTTTGAAGGCTACAGTGAACAAGATTATTACCACAGACTTAAGTTTGAAGTGGATATTATCTTGCAAATGGGATTTCCTGGCTATTTCTTAATCGTTGCTGATTTTATCAACTGGTCTAAGAAAAACAAAATTCCAGTAGGGCCTGGCCGTGGTTCGGGTGCGGGTTCTTTGGTGGCATTTGTGCTGCAAATTACTGATTTAGACCCACTGCAATACGAATTACTTTTTGAACGTTTTTTGAATCCTGAACGTGTTTCCATGCCTGATTTCGATGTGGATTTTTGCATGGACAGGCGTGATGAAGTGATTGAATACGTTGCAAAAACTTATGGAGCAAACCAAGTAAGTCAGATTATTACCTACGGAACATTAAGTGCCAAAGCGGTGGTGCGTGATGTGGGTCGTGTTTTGGGATTTCCTTATCCAGTGGTGGATGGTATTGCTAAATTAATCCCTAATGATTTGGGTATTAATTTAACCGAAGCACTTAAAGAATCAACCGAACTCTCCTTAAAGATAGAAACCGATGAAGACGCCAAAGATTTGTATGATTTGGCACTGCAACTAGAAGGTTTAACTCGAAATACAGGTAAACATGCCGGTGGTGTGGTGATAGCACCGGATAAATTGTCGTCCTTTTGCCCCGTTTATAAGGACGAACACAGCGAAGGCATACTTAGCCAATTTGATAAAAACGATGTTGAAACCATTGGTTTGGTTAAGTTTGACTTCTTGGGTTTAAGAACGCTAACGATTATTGATAATGCCGTTCAAGCCATCAATAAAGGCAATGATAAGCCAGTTGATATTAGCCAAATTCCTTTAGATGATCCAGCGGTTTTTCAACTATTAAAAGAATGCCGAACAACAGCGGTATTTCAGCTCGAATCCGATGGCATTAAAGGGTTAATTAAAAACCTCGTACCCGATTCCTTTGCTGAAATTATTGCTCTTGTGGCACTCTATCGACCCGGTCCAATGGGAGCGGGCATGGTTGATACTTATGTCGCCTGTAAGCACGGAGATATTGAGCCTGATTATTTGCATCCAAAGCTTGAGGAGTTGCTTAAACCCACTTACGGGGTAATCTTGTACCAAGAACAGGTGATGAAAATTGCCCAAATTTTATCGGGTTATTCATTGGGCGAAGCCGATATTTTACGTAAAGCCATGGGTAAGAAGATTGAATCCGTTATGGTTCAACAAACCGAAAAGTTTGTCGAAGGTGCTGCAAAAAGGGGGATTGATAAAGAGGTTGCTGCACGCATCTTTTCCCTGATTGTTAAATTTGCAGGCTATGGATTTAATAAATCGCATTCAGCTGCTTATGCTTTAATTGCCT
>JALSIL010000270.1 GCA_026990095.1 Lysobacterales bacterium | reverse complement strand
AGACCTTATTTCTCGTAAACAAAACAATGAAAAAACCTGTGAAAATTTAGTGTGGTTAAGGCAAAACACCAAGGCACATATTCATGCTGACTTAATCTTTGGTTTGCCTGCTGATAGTTTGGATAATTTTGCTAAGAGCTTTGATAAGCTGGTGTCCTTAAATCCACAAGAAATCCAACTGGGCATTTTAAAACGCCTGCGTGGTGCACCAATCAATCGCCATACTGATGAATACCAAATGATTTATAACGAAAACCAACCCTATAACATTTTATCCACGCGAGATATTGATTACTTGACCTTGCAGCGGGTCAATCGTTTTGCCCGCTTTTGGGATATGATAGGTAATTCGGGGCGTTTTCCTAATAGCAAAAAACTTATATTTGGTGATGCGCCTTTTGCCAACTTTATGAAATTATCTGACAATCTGTATAAAACCGAAGGGTCGTCATGGAAAATATCACTTCGGCGTTTGTTTAAGATGCTTTATCAACAGCTAATCCATGTGTTACATATTGAAGAAGACATTGTTTTTAAGGCCCTGGAAAAAGATTTTATTCACTGCAATGAAAAAGGGGTTTTGGCTAACTTGTTAAGCGTGCAAAACAAGTCAGCCAAAACAGGCAATCGCAATAAACGCCAAAAACAACATGGTTAAAAATTTTATATTTTTGACTGATTAATGGCGTTACTCTCGTACCAATTAATTTTGCGAGTCAAATACATCACCAAAGCCAACACTATCCACAAGCCGATAGAACCCATCAACAGTGAACTCTCCTCTGCTTTAACCAATACAAATATAAAACCATAAAGAACACTAAAAAGAATGCCCGTGTAAAAACCTCGCATTCGTTGACCCAAAACAACCGAGCAGTAGCCAGCAATTAAGGTAATGGTTGAGAAGGCTGAAAGCAAAAAGGCAAAATTAAAGCGCAAATACTCAGACAGGGAAAGTAAAAGCAGATAAAACAAGGTTAATGAAACGCCGATGAGTAAATACTGAAAAGGGTGCAAGCGGATTTTGAAAAACACTTCGGCTAAAAATAATCCAGCAAAAGATAAGAGAATGATTAATAGGCTGTATTTGGCTGTGCGTGTGTTGACTTGGTAGGTGTTGGCAGGAATGATAATTTTAACACCAAACTGTTTAATTTCAGGTTCATAAATATAATGCGAAGAGGCAGAAGAAGTTGCAAGAGCATCCAGAGGAGAAGCAAAATTAAGCTGATTTATTGCCCATTTGGCATCAAAACCGTGTTCATTAATTGTTCTTGAATCTGGTAGGTGGTTTCCAATAAATGAAGGTGATGACCAGTTTGAATGGATAGCAACATCTGTGCGGGCGGCATTGGGTACAACCGTAAAAGATTTTGACCCTGTCACGTGCATTTTGATACGAAAGGTAAATAACGGCGGTAAGTTTTGATCGCTTATGTCTAAGGTAAAACCTTTTGTATCTTGGAGTGTTTTAATTTGAGGTTGCTTGTTGATTTTGACCGAGTTTAGAAAAACACCCTCAAGACTTTTGATTGAACTGGCATCTCGAATTGGGATGAAAAGCTTCACATTTGAGTTTAAAGGCTGTAATTTTTTGGTGTCTATTTTTCCCGTTATTTCAATTGAAGCCGTATAAATAGCGGCTTCAAAGACACCTAAGTAACGTTTTTGAGCTTGCAAGTCGATAGCGAAACTTGCGGTTGTTGTATTGGCAATTTGACTAA
>JALSIL010000269.1 GCA_026990095.1 Lysobacterales bacterium | reverse complement strand
CCAATACGACCAAAACCATAAAGAACAACATCTTGAGGTTTAGGAATAGGTTTTTTCTTTGAGCCAATTAAACCCGCCAATTCTCGTTTTACGTATTCAAATACATCTTCATTATTGCCTGTTTGCATGTATTTAAAGACAATTTTACCCACATCAATATGCGCAGGTCCAAGGGTTAATTGAGAAATGGCTTGCACAAAGGGAAAAGTATCAAAAAGACTTAACTCTGTTGATTCGACTTGACGAATAAATCGATGTGCTTTCATGATATCAGTGACTCGCTGATTCAATAATCGTTTGCCATACATATATAAAGAGACATTACTTTTTCGGTATAGGCGACCAATTAATGGAATCATCGCCTCAGCTAATTCTTCGCGTTCTTTCCAATCTGAGAAAAACTCTGCCGGTACTGGTCTTTTTTCTTTCGTCATTACAACCTCATTTAAGTTAAGTTAAAAAATCAAAGTTGCCACCCATTCTAGCACTAATAATTTCACAAAAAATACTATATTTGCCAAATAAATCAATAAAACCGCATATATTAGCATTTTCTAATAAATGACGCTTAAAAAAAGAAATACCCGATTGTAATTTCGTCACTTTTTTAGTAAAGTATAAACAGCCACATTGATAGAGGGAGAAAACCACTTGATTAATATTGTCATCGTTGATGATCACGAGCTCGTACGTACGGGTTTAAAAATGATTATAGCAAAAATGCCTGGCATTAATTTGGTCGCAGAAGGGGAAAATGGTGAACAAGCCATTGCTTTGGTTCGTGAATTGAAACCCAATGTTGTCTTAATGGATGTGAATATGCCGGTGTTAAGTGGTATTGAAGCAACCAGAAGAATATCTCAACACTTAAGCGACACAAAAGTGATTATTTTAACAGTTCATGCAGAAAATCCTTTTCCTCAACAATTGTTAGAAGCAGGAGCTAGCGGTTACTTAACCAAGGGGTGTGCAGCATCAGAACTTGAAAATGCCATTAAAAAAGTGGCAACAACTGGGCGTTATATCGGGCATGACATTGCTCAACAAATGGCACTATCAATGCTTCCGGGAGGAGATAATTCCCCCTTTGATGTTTTGACTGCACGAGAAATGGAAGTCATGATGCTTCTAGCACAAGGCAAAAAGCCCAAAGAAATTGGCGACATTATGATACTCAGTCATAAAACCATCGCCACCTATAAATACAGAATTTTAGATAAACTTAATCTTAAGAACATAATTGAATTAGCTCACATGGCAATCAAACATGGCATTTTGGAGGATAATAACAAATGAAAACAGTGGTTTGTACAATGTGTTTGGCAATTAATAGAGTGCCAGATAATCGCTTAAAAGACAACCCTCATTGTGGCAAATGCCACGATGATTTATTCATTAACAAAGCCATTGAGGTGGATACCAAAACATTTAATAAAGTAACCACAAAATCCTCCTTGCCCGTAATTGTTGATTTTTGGGCGCCTTGGTGTGGCCCGTGCAAAATGATGACGCCGATATTTAATCAAGCTGCATCACAACTTAAAGGCGAATACATCTTAATCAAAGTCAATACTGAACAAGAGCAACAACTCTCAGGGCAATTAGGCATTCGTTCTATTCCAACTCTTATGGCATTTAAAAATGGCAAAGAAGCCAATCGCATGTCAGGGGCTTTACAATTGCCTCAATTATTGCAGTGGATTAAACAGAACTAAAAATTACTAATAGCCTGCTGCTTGTCCATCTTTGCGTGATTCGGATGCTCCCCAGTAGATACCATCTTTAATCCTAATGGCTTGGTAGCCACCATAAGGACCATTAGCAAATTGAATTTTATGCCCCATTCGCATCAAAGCACGAATGGTTGCATAACTAAATCCTGATTCTAGATTGAGAATTCCACCATGAGTCATGTGCTCTCCGGTTGGTTCGGACGAACCTGTGTGATGAATTCGAACGGCATCACCGGCTTCTTGTACATTCAGTCCAAAATCAATCATATTCACCACAATTTGTGCATGCCCTTGGGGCTGCATTGCTCCACCCATTAAGCCAAAACTCATCCACGGGTGACCTTTTTTGGTAATAAATGCAGGAATAATGGTGTGAAAAGGGCGTTTACCGCCCTCAAATGTATTGAAATGATTTTCTTGTAATGTGAACAATTCACCGCGATCTTGTAGAATAAAACCCAACCCAGGAGGTGTCATGCCTGAGCCCATACCACGGTAATTACTTTGGATTAGTGAAACCATATTGCCAAACTTATCGGCAACAGTTAAATAAATAGTATCGCCTTTTTCTAAGGCAGGGTTGCCAGCGGGATAACTTTTCCCCGCTCGTTTAAGATTGATAAGTTTGGCTCGTTTTTTGGCATAAGATTTAGAAATCAGTTGTTTAACGGGTATTTTGTTAAAATCAGGGTCAGCGTAAAATTGAGCTCGATCTTCAAAGGCAAGCTTTTTGGCTTCGGTAAATAAATGAATATACTGGGCGGAATCCAACTTCATCTTGGACACATCAAATTGTTCCAAAATATTTAATATCTGCAACGCCGCAATGCCTTGGCCGTTGGGTGGCAATTCCCATACATCATAACCGCGATAATTTGTACTAACAGGTTCAACCCATTGCCCATGGTGGGATGCCATGTCCTCATAACTAAGAAAACCCCCTTGCTTTTTCATGTAATCTGCGATGGTATGTGCTATTTTACCTTTATAAAAAGCGTCACGGCCCTCTTTTGCAATGATTTTTAATGTTTTGGCTAAATTGGGGTTTTTCCAGAGTTGACCTTCTTTGGGGGCTTTGCCATTGATGGTGTATTGTTGATTAA
>JALSIL010000268.1 GCA_026990095.1 Lysobacterales bacterium | reverse complement strand
ATTAAATGAATCTTTTCATCATAAGATTTTACCGTTAACGCTAATCCACTGATAAACATAAATGCCATCAAAAAACCATGTGCTATTGGTGCCTGACGAAAAATTTGCTTTAAAACTAGACTAGCTTTCACGACCCACCTCCAAATACCAATCTTCTAAAGTCATTGGCGTGTATTCTATTTTATGGGGGGCGTTTTTTACAAACGCTTGGATTCCTCCTGCTAGGGGTTTTATTATCTTTGCTGTCGCGCCTTGTGCATAGCTTTGCCAATGGCACAGGTCTTTATAGTAATCAATTTGTTCTAAGGGTTTGTCCGCTGCGATTTTGAGATGAGCAATACTGTTTTTTAATTCTTCGGTACTGTAGGTCAATTTTATTCTTTTATTGTCCAAAATACTGACATGACTGGCAATGCGTTCGACATCGGAAATAATATGACTTGAAAACAACACTGTCATTTTTTTCTCGCAAGTCAAATCGACCAATTCAGCAATAAATTTTCTACGCAAAGCCGTGTCAAGATGAGCAACGGGTTCATCCAGTATCAGCAATTCTGGTTTGACCGATAAAGCTTGAATAACGTGCACGATTTGTTTTTGCCCTTTGGATAATTCTTCTATTTTTTGATCGGCAACAACACCCCAATCAAGTAATAGTTTTTTTGCGTATTCTTTGTCATAAGTTGGGAAGAAACCCCCAATGTAATCTATAAAGTCATGAGAACGCATCCACTCAAACCCTTGTGTTTCTTGCGACACATAAGCAATTTTCACGCGCTTTTCTTGTGGCAAGTCATCCCATGAATAACCCCATAACATGAGTTCTCCACTTTGAAATTGGCGAATATTCATGATGCATTCTAATAAAGTGCTTTTGCCCGCACCGTTTTTACCCAGAAGAGCCACAATTTGTCCTTGCTGTACTTTCCAACTCAAGCCATTGATAACATTAATTGCATGGTAATTTTTAATCATCTTTTTAATTAAAATTAGTGGTTTAGTCATTTTTTTTCTCCTTTTGATTTAGGGATAGGTATTGCTGCAGCATCGTGGCTATTTCATCATCTTTTAACTTGTCAATCCGGGCATTTTTGATAAAAGTCTTTAACGATTCTTCTGTGTATTTTGTCATCTTTTGACTCTCTTGTGGTTGTGCCACCAGCATACCAACACCACGTTTACGGATTAATACTCCTTCTATTTCTAATTGGGCAAAGGCTTTGGAAATCGTCATGGGATTAATCTGCAAAGCTTTGGCAAGAACACGCACTGAAGGCAGTTGCTCATTGGTGCATAACAAGCCCATGCGTATGGCTTGCCTAATTTGATCAATCAGTTGCCGATAAATAGGAATGCCCGATGAAACATTCAAAGAAAAGAGGTTTGTATAATCTGTTTTTATCACAAAATAGTTCAACTGAAATTAGTGTATTAATATAGTAATACACCAATGGACTTTTTGTCAATATGATTTTGACAATCTAGCCTTTAATCGATGGGCATGGCCCATCTTACTCATTTAGACTACGTGCATAAATATCTGGATAAACTGTGTAACCCAATAAAAACAGATAGCCAATTGTATAGATAGAAAGGTGAAGCGCACCAATACGGCGAGGTTACTGGTGGAAATTAAATGCACAGTTGATTGCATTATCCGAGCCAATAATAAGGGCAGTGCCAATTGGTCTGTCACGTGGGTGTTATCGGTTGCCAGTGCCAGCAATAACAAGCCACCAATATAAGGCATGGCTTCTAAGGTGTTCGCATGAGCGCGGTGGAGGCGCAGTTTAAAATCGGATACATCGTCTCCATTTGGACTAAAACTATTGGCATGACGTTTGCCAGAAAGCGTTAGTACAGTGTGAATGAAAACAATGCCAGTCAATAATAATAAAAACCAAGTGATATACCCTGTAAGTGCCAATGCGGTTAAGTTCATGCTGTTACCTAAGTTTCAAAGTGTTTGTTTTAACAGATTAATTTAAGGTTTTATTTAAACAATATACGCTTTGCATTCAAAATTACAAACAAAGAACTGACTGACATGCCAATGGCTGCCATCCATGGTGTAAGGTAACCCATCATTGCCAATGGCGTCACGCTTAAGTTATAAACCAATGCCCAGATGATATTTTGTTTGATGATGCGATTGGTTTTTTGACTGATTTTCAATAAGTCTTTGATGCTACTTAATGAGTTGCCCATTATGATTAAATCCGATGCTGAACGTGCCAGTTGCGTGCCTTGATTAAAACTAATAGAAACATCTGATTGCGCTAAGACAGGGGCATCATTAACGCCATCTCCCAACATCACTGTTTTAAACCCTTGATCTTGGTGGTATTTTATTATATTAATTTTTTCTTCTGGTGACTTTTCTCCCAAATAATGACCAATGCGTAAAATCCTAGCCACTGTGGTTACTGCCTCTTCTTTGTCTCCACTTATTATCGCGAGGTAATTATCGTTTTCTTTTAATTGTTTTATGAGTTCAATACTGCCTTTTCGTACCTTATTTTCCAATTCAAATGCCGCTACAATTTTATTGTTCCTACTTAGGTAGGTCAGAACTTTTTTACTGGTAATCACTTTATCAGACTCATTGCCACACCACATCAACGAACCAATTTTCCAGTTATCACCATTAATAATCGCTTGTAAACCCAAACCCGATTTTTCAACAAACTCTTTTAGCTCTATTGCATCATCGTAATAGTCATTAAATGCACTGGCAATGGGATGCGTGCTTTTGTGTTCGAGACTTGCTGCAATTTTTAATAAAACCTTTTTGGGTATGTCACTGAATTGATGGACTCTTGCAATTGACATGGAAGA
>JALSIL010000267.1 GCA_026990095.1 Lysobacterales bacterium | reverse complement strand
AAGTTCTTTGATGTGTTCGGGAGTTACAAAACCAATGGAAAACAAATAAGAAATCAAAGCGGTAAAGAAAATGATAATGCCCGTGATTAAGGGTTTGACTATTTTAGGGTTGATAAAATACAAGTTACGCAAATAAATCACCACGCCGAATGTTTGCCCCATAACAAAAATAGGGTCGCGTCGGTACAAAGCATAAGACAATAAAGTTAAACTGCCTGCGATTGAAAAATACCAAAAAGCACGAGGAATGACGCTTTTTCTCTGTTTTTCAGATGCCAGCCATTGCACGATAAATCGCCCGGTAAAAAGGGCTTGACCCATAAAACCAATGACCAGCCAAATACTATTGGTCATCGTTTGTATATTCAGAAATTTCTGGGCGTTTTCCACGGCGAATTAACCACGAAACACCAAATAAATCTGAAATCCCTACCAAGGCACGGTTCCAAAACCCGTATTTACTGACGCCCATTTCTCTGGCACGGTGCGAAACTTCAACATTTTCTACTTTGCCACCTGCGCGTTGGTACAAAGCAGGCAAATAACGGTGCATGTGATTGAATGATGGTAAATCGACAAAAATATCACGGCGAAATACTTTTAAACCGCAACCTGTATCGGGTGTTTTGTCTTTTAACATCCATGAACGAATAGCGTTGGCGTATTTTGAAGACTTGAGCTTTAACCACGAGTCGTTGCGTTTTTTTCGCCAACCTGCAATAAGCCATACCTTATCTTCAGCTTTGGCATCCATGGCTTTTTTGTATAGATTAGGAATATCGGCAGGCACGTTTTGCCCATCGCCATCAAGAGTTGCAATCCACGGGGCTTTGGCATTTTTCACGCCTGTGCGAACCGCATAAGACTGACCGCAACTTTGAGCGTGTTTGAATACGCGCAGTGTTGGAGTGGTTTTTTGCTTTTCTAGTAACACCTCAAGTGTGTCATCGCTAGAACCATCATTAACGTAGATAATTTCGTAGCTGACGAAGCCTTCTAATGCCGCAACAATTTCATCAATAAGGGGAATAATATTATCCCGTTCATTATAAACAGGTACAACAACAGATAAGTCTGGATTATTTTTCATAAGGTTAGTTTTAAATTTAGCCCAACATTTTAACAAAGAGTAAAGATGATTTGCAAAGTATCGCTACTTACTTGGTATTATTTGTGGGAGTAAACAAGTCGATTACCCATATCAAAACGTAATCTGCAGTTATTGGACTTCCTAATCGCTTATTGTAAATCGAATAATGGGTTAACAATATCTTGGGAGGTAATGATTTTATGGTAGATTTTTAAGGTCTCTATTACCATTTACAGACAGAACAGTGTGAATTAATCGAAATACCCTTAGACTTCCATGCACAAAAAAGCCTCTTAGGTCTCATAAGAGGCTTTTAATTTAAATCCATTTAACGGCGGTTTTAACCTTGCTTATAACGTCTTGCTGCGATTAACATTAACAAGCTCATGATTAATAATGCCCACCATTTGTTTACGGGTATCATCGTTGGTGGTCCTACATGGTTACCAAATACTGAGGGTGGTGCTGAAGGGATATCCGTAGATAATTCCACCACGGTTGTCACGGGTAAAAATGGTTGAGAACATCCCGTTAAATCGGTATCAGTTAAGTCGTAATTCAACACATAACAAACCGCTGGGTTTGGTGGAATTGGCGATAAGCCCACTGGCAAGTTGGTAAAATCAAAACTACCCGTGCCATCTGTATCAAGTGTTGCAATGGCAACATCACCTGTTCCATCACAATCAGAATCTCGCAGTAACGTCACCGCTACATCGCTTTGTTCTTCACCTGCATCATAGGTTAAATTAAGGTTTAGATCACAATACACTTGCCCAGGAATATTACCAATTGCAGCATAAATACCTGTGTCATTTGTTGGATCATCGTCTGTTAGTGCAATATTTTGTATTTGTGCAGTCGCACTATCCGCATCAGAATCCAAAGTATCATCGCCTCCTTGATTCTGCACTGTTACCTGCCACCCTAATGGCAGAGATGAGAATTGCACACAGTAGTTTCCTGCTGACAAGTTTGCAAACTCATACCATCCATCCGCGGCTGGCAATCCACCGTTAGCAGTTAGAGTGGTTTGCGAACTTGGTGGTGTACACGTTGCATTGGTGAACAATTCAACCGTTATACCATTGACGCCAGGTTCTCCAGCATCTTGCAAGCCATTTTGATTATTGTCGTACCAAACAAAGTCGCCTAGCTTATTCAAAGCAGCAATGCTGATGGGATAATCTTCAACTTCTCCATTGGTCGCAGCTCCTGTTGGATTGGCAACATCCCCTGCGTTACTGGCTGTTCGACAACGCAAATAGGTATTGCCACCCGTATCGATATTGGCAGTAGCTGGCACATTTGGCATGGTAATGGTCACTGTGCCACTGGCATTAATCGTGTTAGCTCCTCGTTCACTGGCATTATCAAAGATGCCATCACCGTTATAGTCTATCCAACACGCCACCGTGGCAGGATTACCTGTGGTGTTGATTATGGATACGTCTATTGTTGGTGCGATTTGCTGATCCAGTAAGCTTGGTGGAGTTAAAGAGTCTTCATCGTCATTGGCACTTGCACACGTTCCATGAGTTACCGTTAACGCTACACCATTGTTATCACCATTGGACGCAACATTTTGTTGCCCGTCACCTTCATCATCAATACAAGCTCCCATAAAGAGCGTGGCATCCAAGACATGGCTTGGTCCATTATCATTGGCAAGTGTAGAATAATCTCCAGCTCCATTACCAACACTGGCATCGGGTGCATCACCCCAATCTGTTGCCACCACAAGTGTGACTTGATAATCTTCAACTTCGCCACT
>JALSIL010000266.1 GCA_026990095.1 Lysobacterales bacterium | reverse complement strand
TGAAGTTAAAAGCCACCCTAACCAACCAACGGATCTCGGTATTTATCCTGACATGGATGCTTTTGTGAAAAACAATCCAACCGCTTTTTCAAAGTGGCCTGATGGTAATTCTGCTGGGCGTCCTCGATCGGCTACCATTGTGATTCGTCGTGTTGATGGTGGAGTGGTTGGTACTTAAAGTTTTATCAATAGAGAATTGCTGAACGGTTAGTAATGCTCTTATTTAAAGCATTTTTCTGTCCCTGGATTCTCCGGTGGGGTCTCAATAGAGAGCTTTGCACGAGGGGATACGCGGATAAGAAGGGCTAAAATATGGTTGGTTGTTATTGAAAATCTTGCGAATAGTTCGCTATTCTTTGAGTTTTCAGTCTCAATCAGTCATGCTCTATCTATTTTTCTCTCTCACACTCCTCTTGCGGAAAGCTCTCACGTATAATTTTTAATTGCTTTTACCCTTTCTTGAATTCATATAACACGTTATGATGTTTTGAATGATTAAAAGTGTATCTTACTTAAAAGAATTCAAATTATGAGCTATGTTGTACAACAGCGAAAAAAAATGGTGCTTATTTTAGTGCTCAGTTTTTTTGTCGTCGGAGCATTGGCTATTTTTGTTGTGCGAGATACCACGCAATTCTTTATTGAAAAACAAGCTGAAGAGGTGGCAAATATTGTTGCTACCTTTGCAAAGACCGCACGTTCGGTGTATACCGATGTTGCTATTTCTAAGTTAAAAAAAGATGGTTATGGCGCACATGTCGACTCGGAAAATCACGAAGGGTATATCCCTATCCCAGCTCAATTTTTAAAGTCGTTGGGGCAAGCAACAGAGCAAAATACCGCTAATTTATTTCACTATCGTCCAGTAAGTCGCTGGAACATTGAGCCAACACAAGGGCTTTCAAGTGAGTTTCTAAGGTGGGCATGGCCTCAACTTGAGGCGCAAGATCAAGCAATGCCTAAGGGCCCAATAGACTGGCAACCAATTTTTCGTATTGAGCAGGTCGACGGTGTTAATGTATTACGCTACTTAACGGCGGATGCGGCAACGTCTGCAAGCTGTGTCTCTTGTCATAATCATTATGAAACAACCGAAAAAGTGAAGAAACTGCGTGAGCAAGCTGGTGTTGCGCTTGGTAAATCATGGCAACAATATCAATTATTGGGTGCACTTGAAATCACGATTCCGTTAAGTCGAATTGAGCACGTTGCTGAAGAACAGCTTAATCGTGCCATGTTATGGATTGCCGTTATCTTTTTTGGCTGCTTAGCATTAATTTTAGGGGTTTATTTTTTAAACAATCGCCTGCACCAAAATTTAGAAAATCTTTCGTGGGAAGCGAATCATGACCCTATGACGGAATTGTTAAATCGTCGAGCTTTTGAGAGAGAGGCGGAAGTGTTATGGGAAGAAGCCGTTAACAGTGATAAAGAGCATACACTGCTCTTTTTAGATTTGGATAAATTTAAGGCGATTAATGATACTTATGGACATCATGCTGGGGATGCGGTGCTAAAAGCAGTCGCAGAAAAGTTAAGTTGTGAACGCAGAGAGTATGACTTGGTGGCGAGACTAGGGGGGGATGAATTTGCGGTATTGCTTCCTTACTGTTCGATTGATGTTGGCATGTTAGTGGCAAAACGAGTCTTACGTAAAATAGAATCAATTTGTATTGATTGGAAAGGAGGGAAGCTAACCATTGGTGCGAGTATTGGATTGGCAAAAATGGATCAAGACTCTCTGAGTGTTCAAAAAGTGATTGAGCAAGCGGATATGGCCAGTTATATTGCTAAAAAATCGTCTGAGACAAAAGCGGTTGCCCATGCTGAGCATCTCTAAAAAAGATAAGACTATGATCATTTTATTTGAACAGTTCATGCCGATCGCGCTATAATCAAAAACATGAAACACTATTTTATGGTCTTTTTTATGCTATTTTCTGCGCTATCCTCGTCTTGGGTTGGTGCCGTGGTGTCTTCTGACGTTCAAAATAAGAGTGTATTAGCAGAGAAGCAGGTCACCTTAGAGAGTAAAAGTGGTCAAAACTTAGCACATGGTTGTTCTTCGGTGCCGTCAGAAGCGAAGAATGTCCAAAAAAATGACAATGAGTATTGTGTAAATTGTTTTGACCAGTGTCAGTGCGATAACAGTACTTGCCATAAAGTGAACTCCCCTTTGGTCGGAATTCATCTAGACTTAATTAATATTCAAGATATTGCTAAAATATCGCCTCTTTTTGTATCTTCTCGACTACAAAACTCCCCTATTTTTCTCGATTTTCGCCCCCCTAAAAATTTATAGTATTACTTTTTAATTTATGACAAAGCTGACTGTTGTAAGCTTGTGTGTATTAATTTTGTTTAAAGATCATTGTTCGTTTTTGTTGGAATGGTCTATTGAAAAAAGGTTTTATTATGAAACGTCTCGTTTTAAATTTATTGCTATGCTCGTTGGTAGTTTCTTTTCCCTCTTTGGTAAGTGCTTCGGGTAACGATAGTCACGCTCATTCAGAAGGAAATCATGCGTCTGAAGTTGCACTTTTAGAAAGTGAATCCACTGCAGTCTATAAATACGTCTGCCCAATGCACCCTCAAATTATTCGCGATCATGAAGGCACTTGCCCTATTTGTGGCATGGACTTAGTGAAGCAAAAAATTCAAGCCTCGGTTGGAGCGCCTAAAATTTCAGCGGGCGGCGGTGCAAATGGTCTAAAGCAAGGCCTCGCAATCCGTACGGCTGAGGTGCAAAAAACCACGTTATGGCGTTATATTCCAACCTTTGGCAAGGTGGTTTCTGACGAATCAAAGCTTATTCATATTCATCCAAGGGCATCTGGTTGGATCAGTGATTTAAGCGTCCATAG
>JALSIL010000265.1 GCA_026990095.1 Lysobacterales bacterium | reverse complement strand
GCAGTGGTAATACGGTGTATCCGATAAGGATATTAAACTTCGTCTTGGTACTGTCATAAATTACTCCTAAATCATATTCTTCCTATTAACATAAGACCCATTATACGCATTTCACGATTATTTTACAATGGGTGTCCTACTATCTTTGTCCGAACATAAAAAATGGCAGGTGCTTGGTAAGTAAGTAAGATTAGGAGCTTGTCCGAGAACAAGAATCGTCATGAAGAGAAGCTGGGTTAAGGGCTGTTTTTTGGTTTTTTGAGAAGAATAGCCCCGCTATTTGCCGATAAAAAGCGAAAAATAGCACAAATCCAGGTTTTCTGGAATAGATTTTCTGTTCTCGGACAGGCTCCTAGTGATGTTTTGCCACAATATAACGAATTAAAAATAAACCAAATTTATCGGTTAAAACTGACAATCCAGATAAAACATGTTTAGGGATTAAAAAACTTAAAGTTTTGATTCCTTAATTTTTACTCTTGTATCTTTTTCCAATATTTGTTTGTAAAACTGGGATCAATCTCTTTTAAAAAGTTTTTTCATCGCTCCAAAATTATGCAAATACCTCTAATCATATTTTTTATAAATACTATTGGCTAGAATAAGAAAATTCTTGTATTATAGATTTACATTATAATCATTAAAAACTATGCATATTAACAGAATTTCTAACTTTAAAGAGTATCAATCTCACAATAAAACAAATCATGAACAGATAAAAGTGTTAAGAGCTATTGATTATAAACTCAATCAAAAGGTAAAAGGACTTAAAAAGTTTTATATCGATGGCTATTCTTGGACAGCAAAATCTAACAGTAAATTTTTGGTAGATACTCTTTATTCAAATGGCGATGAACTTAACCTTAGAGAGAGGTTAATCTGCAACAAAACTAAATTGAACAATAGAACTAGAGGTTGCATTCATGTTTTTGAAACTTTATTTAAACCCCAATTAAGAGATAAAATATACATGACTGAACAGGTTAGTTTATTAGCGAAGTGGATGAATAATAAATACGACAATGTTGTTGGCAGTGAGTATTTTGAAAATGACACTTTGATGCATAAAATAAAGTTATTAGTTAAATACTTTCCAATTAGAATCCAACACCAAGACCTAACCAAGCTGAACTTTAATAGCGGTATTTTTAATTATGTTCTTTCGTTTGATTGTTTTGAACACATTCCACATTATAAAAAGGCATTAAAAGAAGTTTTTCGGGTGTTAAAACCTAATGGAAAGTTGCTTTTCTCTGTCCCTTTTGATTTGAACAGCCAAAGCAATCTAATTCGTGCAACAATAAGTGAAGGTGAAATTAAACACTTAACTACTCCAGAATACCACGGCAATCCTCTCTCAAAAAAAGGCTGTCTCAGCTTTTATACTTTTGGGTGGGAGTTATTAGAAGAGTTAAGAAAAACAGGGTTTAAAAATGCCTATATTATATTATTCTGGTCAGAAAAATATTGTTATTTAGGAGGCGAGCAAATACTCATTTGCGCAGAAAAATGATTTTAGCTAAAATACTATCTATTTTTAAAAACCTTAGAATAAGTGAATTTTCACTAATAATTGAAAGCTGTCAGCTATGTAATTGGAAATTTATGATTAAGACCTATGATGATGAAATGGGAGTCCGATGTACGCGATGTTTAGCTTCTCCTGTTGCCCAATCATTAGGTACAACTTTTAAAAAATATTATAAACCCACTACTAAGAAAATATACGAGTTATCTTCAAGAGGTGCTTTTGTACGCTATTTAACAAAGCTTAATACTGAGATTACATTAAGTGAGTATTTTGATAATGTAGAGTCTGGTACTATTTATAAGGGAGTGTTATGTCAAAATGTTGAGAAATTAACTTTTCTAGACAATAGTTTTGATATTTGTACCTCTTTGGAGGTTTTTGAACATGTTGAGAATGACATCCAAGGCTTTAGAGAAATATACCGCGTATTGAAGAAAACAGGTGTTTTTATATTTACTGTTCCAATTGATTTAAACTCTGCAACTATTGAAAGAACTAAAATAGAAAATGGTGAAAGAATAAATATCTTAAAACCTGAATATCATTCTGATAACATACGCGGCGTAGGAAAAATATTTTGTTATCGTAACTATGGATTTGATATAATAGATAGGCTATTAGAAGTAGGGTTTACTAATTGTGAAATTATCAAGCCACCTAAATCAGTACTATTTGGATTTGGGCGGCCCGTAATTATAGCTTCAAAACTTTAGTCGAAGTCAAAATATGTTAAATGCAATTCATTAGGGACAGACGTATGTTTTGTACTGATTGCATTGACATTTACATACACCTCAATTAAATGATTACCAACAGAGAGAGGAGAGCTATTAGGCCCAACTGCTGATAAATATGATGCTGTTAACGTTCTTGTTGAAGCAATTTCAGGAACAAATAGTTGTTGTACACCTAAAGAACCTACTTTCAAGCCATCAATTTTAATCCCCAAGCTTATTGACATATCACTATCTTCAGGTTCTCCTGCTTGAATTCTACTTTTTGCGGAAAAAAACAAAATTCCACTATGATTGGTAGGAATAGAAATTGTTTTGCTAGCAATGGTTACATCTGTATTAGCGTTAGGGCAACCAACCAAACCCAACGTTGTTGCAACACATTCAAATGTAAAAGTACTACAAAATATATTGTTACCGCCTGCTCCCCCTGAAATGTTGTTATTTAGAATGGAAACCATTTTTGTATTTGCCACCTTGTAACATACATCATTTTCAAATGGTGGAATGCCAACATTCGAACCAAAGGCTAGTTCAGATGCTCCGAACTTGATATTTAAGCTTTGTTGCGGATTTAAGGAATGTATTGAATGAGCATACATTGATGTTTGTAACTCTGCTCCTTGATAGATATCATTTGCACCCCAACTTGCCTCACTTGTGGTTGGGCATGTGTTATTTGCCCAGAAACCCCAAAGTGCATCACCCTGACCTCCTAAGTTACCCCCGTTACCAGTACAAGACTGATATACTCTACCACCAATATATGAAAGAACATTCGAAATACTAGAATTATTATTTTGTATTGTATTTGCTAATAATTCAACAAAAGGTCTATTTGAATCACCTTCGTTTATATCAATTTGTGGAGGGTTGTATGTAGTGACCTGTATGTTGTTAGAATCACTTATTAATGATTCAGTTAATATTTTTAAACTAGGATCAATCATTATTGATAAAGCAGATTTACTTCCAACAACAAAATTACCGTTGTTTGATGGATGAGCACTTGCAATTAATGTAATAGTATAAGTTCCAGCTGGTACGACTCTATATGCCATCAAGTTAAAACTATGTTGTCCAGAAAGACCTGTAGTACCTGTAGACCAATCATGTAATGCAACTGTTGAATATTGATCATCGCCATTAATTTCAATTCTTAAATAACCAGCTGGACCATTTGTAGGAAAAAATCTTCCATCTGAAATAATTAATAACTTTGATTGAGATGTCACAGAGACGGTTTTTTGGATTACAGTTTGTTTAGAAGTTCCTGAAATATTTTTATCTGAATTCAGAAGTTCAAAATAGAATTGTTTTTCGCAAATTTCATCAACTTCAAATCCATTTACAAAAATATTTTCTGAATTAAAGTCAAAAAAGCAGTCGGCATTGACTAAATTAGCTACGAAAAATAGAATAAATATTATCTTGCTTTTAAAGTGGGAATTCACTATTACTTCTCCATAAATAAAGTTAGAAATTCATTTTAACAAAATTTTTCCAAACATTCGATTTTATATAATTATAAGGTATTTGACATTAAAAATATATAAAACGATTTATAGAAAAATCATTATTCGCCATCAATTTATTATTTGAACAAGTCAAAATTAACACAAAGTCATATAAAAAACAGGCATGTCTCGAATTTAGAGACACGATACCATGTCTCTATTATAGAGGCAATGAAAAAATCCATTTATTCTCAAGAAAGTAACTTACTGCGACTGTGGTTAACCAATCAAAGAAAGAAAAAGCGGTTAACCCAAAGACAACTTGCCTCTTTGTTGGGGATTCATCATTCCATTATCGGGAAGATAGAAACAGGAGAACGCCAAATTAACGTGGTTGAATTAATTTGGTACTGTAAAACGCTTGGGGTTGACCCCGTTGATGTCATCAATAGGTTGCAGTTAATGGACTGACATTCTTTATAAGTCATTGCAAACCTTTCTCTAAAAGAGGTAAAATAGCGTCATGACTCAATTAAGTGTTAATGTAAATAAAATAGCGTTGTTGCGTAATTCTCGTAAGTTTAACAGAGGCGGTATCTTTTTATACTGTTATAATCACTTTTATTCAAAGGGTGCTTTGGTGGAATCCTTTGGTGCTGTGATTATTCTTTTAGTCATTGGCATATTAATTAGCACACAAGCTATTTCATCAAACAACACCAATGGAGATGAAATAGCGACAAATTTAGAGCCAAATCAAGTTCATATTATTCTTGATTCACATATTTATTATCATTTCGAGTATTCAGGTAAAGTTGATAAGAATGGCAATAAAGTTGTTTCTTCACAAGATCATAGAAGTATTGAAACTAACATTATTTCCTCGCTAAATGAAACGCGTAACTTTAACTTTGGTAAAGAAAAAGAAGAAGTTAAAATTACAGTCAACCAAGTAGACAAAGAAAAGTTTATGTTGGATTTTGATATAACCTATTATATCGACGGACAAAAGATTAACTTAACCCCCAGTCTTTTAGCAATAAATGGCAAGCCTGCCTCGTTAGTCTCTAATGAAGACAATTATAAATTTGAGTTGAATATTAAAGTAATTAAATAATTTCCATAAAAAAAGCAAGGCAACCAAGCAGCCTTGCTTTTATACTTATCCCAAGAGTAATGAGCTCTTAGGAGCCTGTCCGAGAATAGATAATCTATTACAGAAAAGCTGGATTTGTGCTATTTTCCACCTTTTCTCGGAAAATAGCGGTGCTGTTCTTCTCAAAAAACCGAAAAACAGACCTAAATCCAACTTTCCTTCACTACGATTCCTATTCTCGGACAGTCTCCTAGCCAACTTTATGTAAATAGACTTCAGATTGTGGGTAAGGAATACTGCAACCACCAGATTCAAGTTCGTCTTTAAATTGCTCTAACAATTCACCATAAACAGTCCAATAATCACCTGTTTTCGACCAAGGTCGCACTGAAAAGTTTACCGAACTATCAGCCAATTCAGTCATGAGTATGGATGGAGCAGGTTCTTGCAAAACAAGCGGATGACCTTCCATTACTTTCATCATTATAGTGCGCGCTTTTTTCAAGTCGTCGTCATAACCTACTCCCATAGCAATATCAACACGGCGTATTGGCTTGGCTGTGTGGTTTATTATTGGGTCAGCAGTCACTTGGCTATTTGGAATGATAATTTGGCGATTATCCTTTGTTTTTAATACCGTGCTGAAGATTTTAATTTCCTCAACATCACCTGTGTGACCAGCTATCTCAACCAAATCTCCGATTTTGAACGGTCTAAACATAACAATCATCACCCCTGAGGCAAAGTTCGATAGAGAATCTTTTAATGCTAAACCAATAGCCAAACCAGCCGCGGCTAACATGCCTAATAACGATGTGGTTTTAACTCCAAGTTGACCAAGTGCAGCAATGACAACTGCTGTCAATAAAACATAGTAAACAAAGTTTTTTAAGAAATTAATTAGAATAGGATCTGAATTTGTTTTACTTAAGCCTTTGGCAACCATGTTTGAAATAACTTGGGCAATATTTTTACCCACCCAGTAAATCAAGAATGCAGTAATCAATTTAAAAGCGATGGCTAAAAGTGCTTCAGGGTTATTGATAAACTCCATAACTTTTGATTGTATTGTTTCAAGTATGCCTAAACTTTCTGTAGTGGTCTCTTTGATTGTCTCTTCTTCCATTCTGTGTCTCCTACTAAATTACCAGATGCATTAGTTTATCAGAAAAAAGCATGATTTTTAAAAATGTAACAAAAGTTCAAATTTCAAGTTCTTTCTTGTAAAGCAAGCAAACAACCCCAATAATACCAACTCTTTAATTTAAGTTAGGTTTTATCATTAGAAAGTCACGCTCAATTTCAGACATTATCGGAATAATTGCTTCACTCGTTTGTGCGGTTCAATGTGCTGCTGCACCCCTATTATTGAGCATTGCCCCGATTATTCCTAAGTGGGCACACTTTGGACATGGTTGGGTTTGGATAAGCTTTATTTTATTTATCGCTGCTTGGAGTATTGGCAGAGGGTATACAAAACACAAAAACAAGTTGGTTTTATTTCTTGCCTCTATTGGCATTTTACTTTTATTGGGCGGAACAATTTTCGAGCAATACCTCACCATTATCAGTGAGTCTATCATTTTTGCAACGGGTGGTTTTTTATTAACTATTGCTCATTGGAAAAATTACAAACTCGAAGGCAAGTGTTCAATAAATCAAAAATGAAGCATTTCTTTAGTCGAGGGATAACCCGTATCTCGCCACGCAGTATAGCCGCCCGCAACCGATATTGGTTTTTTAAACCCCATTTCCAATAGAGATAATGCTGCTAAGGCAGAACGGTTGCCTGATCGACAACAAATAAAAACCTCATCATTACAATTCCACCCGAGTTGTTTGCTAATAGCCACAATTTGAAACTCAAGTAGCCCTCGTGGAATCCAAACAGAACCCGGTATAACACCGTGTATTACTTCGTTTTCTTCTCTGACATCAAGAAGGTTTATTTTGCCTTGTTGCTGCTTTAATGAGAGTTGATTAACCGAAATTTCGCCAACTTTTGTAAGCGCATTAATAACAAGTTGTGGGTAATCTATCATTAAAATTGTTAAGACGAAGTTGGGCAATACAAGTCGCTGAGAACCTCTATTATGCGGGTGGTATCGTGCTGTGCAAGGGAATAAAAGATGACTTGCGATTCCCTGCGAGTTTTAACCATGCCTTCACGTCGAAGTGTCGCTAAGTGCTGGCTTAATGCCGACTGGCTTAAACCAATTTGTTGGTGTAATTCCGTTACTGAATATTCGCGTTCTTCCAATGCACATAAAATCATCAGCCGAGACTCACTTGATAGCGTTTTAAGCATTCGTGCTGCTTTTGACGCGTGCTCTTTTAAATCAGCAAAAGAGCGGTGTTCAGATTGTGTTGTTTCCATAATATCATCTTTTTTTCAATCCCCGCCATTGTATTAATATTTGCTAATATAGTAAATGTTAATTTAGTTTCTGCTAAATAAAAGAGCAGGAAAAAGACATAATTGTGACACAATTACACTTTATCATTCATGTTTTCAATTAAAACAGAACAATGAAAATATTTATTCCAAGCAATGAATTTAATTGCTCCTATCAAAACAAGGGCTACAACTTTAAACCTCTTGTCATTGAAGCTTATCTTTATCACTTAAATGTGGGAGAATTTGAGAAAACCCAAAAACGATTAAGCACAAAGGTAAAGACAGGAACGATAACCAGTAAAAAGGGCAGAGCCTGAGATTTATAGTTAAATTGTGCTTGTGTTACTAAAAAGTAGGCACCGAACTCATGGATAAAAAAAGCAATAACAGAAATAAGTAAAAACTTAAAAAATAACTGCTTATGGTTTCGCTGATCTTTAAAAGAATAGAAATAATGCCCTAAATAGGCTGTTATGGTACCAAAAATAAAACCCACAAAGTGGGCTATCATAAAACCAATGTGCAAAAACTCAACTAATGAATAAGAGATGATTCCATGAACAAGGCTAGCGACAACGCCAACTATGCCGTATCGAATCAGCAATAAAAAAAATGAGTTATTCAATAATGGCAAAAACCAACCCATCATTAATCTCAAGGTGAACTTCTTGCAAGGACTCGCCTAAGCACGGTCCATTAACACATAAACCTGAATCGGGTTTAAACTCCGCACCATGTGCAGGGCAAACAAGATTGCCTTGCGGTGTCGTTAAAAACTTACCCAATGAATAGTCCATTCGGCGGCCTTGATGAGGGCAATAGTTTTTAAATGCGTGGCACTTATCTTTTGTGCAAATGAGCATTATGGACGTCAAGCCAGAATCCAACTGCAATGAAAACTCATGCCATGTATCAGGGCTAATGTTAGCTATTTCATCTAGTTTACAAATCATTGTTGTGAATATTTTTTTACCGCATTAATAAGAATGCCCAATTTTTCAGGTTTCATATCGGGGTGCATTCCATGACCTAAGTTAAAAACATGACCAACTCCTTCGCCGTAAGAATCAAGCACCCGCTTAACTTCTTTTTCGATAACTTCATCCTGCGCATATAACACACAAGGGTCAAGGTTTCCTTGAAGAGCTACTTTTCCTTTTGTTAATTCTCTTGCCAAGGACAAGTCGGTTGTCCAATCAACCCCCAGACAATCGGCACGGGTTTCTGCCATTTTGGCTAAATTATGTTGAACACCTTTTGAAAACAGTATAACTGGTATCTCTGGATTGACTGCTTTTACTCCATCGACAATTTGTTTCATATAAGTTAAAGAAAACTCTTCATACATCACAGGTGATAAAGACCCACCCCAAGAGTCAAAAACCTGTACCGCATTGGCTCCACTGGCAATTTGCTGGTTAAGGTAATCAACACTGGCATCAGTGAGTTTTTGTAATAGCTTATGTGCTGCTTTTGATTGATTAAGCAAAAAAGATTTGGCTTTTGCAAATGTCTTAGAGCTTCCTCCTTCAACCATATAAGTCAACAACGTCCAAGGTGAACCACAAAAACCTAATAACGGAACCTCTCCCTCTAATGTTTTGGAAGTCAGTTTTAACCCATCCATGACGTATTTTAAGTCCGTTTTAGCATCAATTTCAGGCAACGCATCAACATCGGCTTCAGTTATTATTGGTTTCTTAAATTTAGGACCTTCCCCAGTAACAAAATACAGCCCCAACCCCATCGCATCTGGAATGGTCAAAATATCGGAGAAAATAATAACGGCATCTAAAGGAAAACGCCTAAGTGGTTGCAACGTCACTTCACACACCATTTCAGGGTTTCGTGCCATCGTCATAAAATCACCGGCTTGGGCGCGCACTTCTCTGTATTCTGGCAAATAACGCCCTGCTTGGCGCATTATCCATACGGGTGTTCTCTCGGTTTTTTCAAGTCGCAGAGTTCGAAGCAATAAGTCGTTTTTAATTTTCATAGCTGTCTAATAAAAAAGGTTGCTTCATTTTATTCTTAAAGCACACAATAATACAGCAAATTTAGCGATTAGTTACTGTTCGGTGAAGTGTAAACTTAACTGTTTTATAGTTCTCTTTTATAAGGAGCAGATTTTGCAACATAAAAATTAATCAATAATCAAGGTTAATCAGGTAAAGATTGTTAGATATAACTTTAATCGTTGCATATTTTAATTTTGTGAATAGAATTGCCTTGGGTTTAGGCGTCGCATTTAATGCCGAAGAATTAAGAGGCTATAAAGATGAACCTTCTTAACGAACATTGGTCTTAACATCCGAAATACGAAACAACTTAAAAACACAGTGATAAATTATGAAAAAATTAATGATAGTGGGCTTCATAGTCCTGACATTAAATTGTCAAGCTCAATTTATAGAGAAAGCCGCTCCGACAGATATTGAGTTACAAATAAATAACGCAAAATCAGCTCCAGAACTTTTAAAGATTTCGACTATTGCTTTTAAAAAAAGTGATTTTAAAAACCAAGTAAAAGCTTTAGAAAAACTAATCAAAATCAAGCCAAACGTTCCCTTTTTTCAATACAAACTTGCACAAGCTTACTCGTTAGCAAACAATAAAAGTGCAGCATTTAATGCCTTGGTCGCTCTACAAAAACAAGGGCTTTATTACGATGTCGCGAATAACAAAAACTTTGATAATATCAAGTCCTTTCCTGTTTTTAAGTATATTAAAGAAAATTTAGATGCCAACAACGCTCACTTTGGAGAAGGACTGGAGGTTTTCAAAATAGATAAATCTTTTAGCGGTTTATTGTTTGAAACCTTAGTGGTTGATTCAAAAAACAGTCGATTCTTATTGGGTTCATTACGAGATGGAAGAGTGATTAAAGTTGAAAACAATGGAGACATTAGCAATCTTATTGAGCCAACCCAAGGGGGTTTAACTGGTCCATGGTCGGTAATAGATTTAGAAATTGATGCTAAAAACAATGTGCTTTGGGTAGCAAGTGCTGCAATTTCTCAATACGCAAAACTTTCTAAAGAGTCTGCAGGGCTTGCAGGAATTTTTAAATACAACCTCACAACAGGCGAGCTCATCAAATCTTTTCTCTTACCTGAAAAGTCAAAACCATACTTGCTTGCCACTATTCATTTAGCAAAAAATGGCAAGCTATATGTTCTAGAGTCCATACGAAGTAGCATATTAGAACTTAACCAAAAAACAGGTGAATTTTTGTTAGTACTCAAAGCACAAGGGTTTAAAAGGTTGCGAAAAATGACTTCTGATGATACCGGAAGGTTTTTGTATGTTACGGATGAGGAAAAAGGCATACTGGTTGCAGATTTACCTAAAGAGAAAACTTACCTTATTGAAAACACATCGGCTCTTTTATTGGCGGGGATTAGTGAAATTATTTATGACGACAACGGGTTAATTATCATTCAAGCAGGCAATAAACCCGAACGAGTCATGCGTTTACAGTTGAATAAAACCAAACTGGTAGTAAGCAACGTCTTTCCAATAGAGTCTGCACACCCCAAATTCAACAACCCTTCTTCGGGCGTGGTTTTTGATGGAGGAATCTATTACGTAGCCAACTCACAATTAGCAAAAACCAATAAATACGGTGGGTTATTGAGGGGTCAAAGCTGGGACGATGTGTATGTGGTTAGCTCTGCCAAACACTACAAGGAACAAGAAACTTTGGACTACCAAAAACAAGTCGATAAATACAGAAAATAGAAGCAAGGGTTTAAACTAAATTTTCGATTTAAAAAAACCGCCATTTAGGCGGTTTTTTGCTTTCTTGCAATCACTGCTACACGTTTTCCTAAAGCAATACAAAGATTTTTTTCATGCTTATCAATGGTTCTTTCTGATTCATTGCCTGACCAGTGGCTCGCTCCATAAGGCGTGCCACCGCTTTGCGTTAATAACAAGGACTTTTCCGTATAAGGCAACCCAACAATCAACATGCCATGGTGCAATAGTGGCACAATCATGGATAATAAAGTGGCTTCTTGTCCTCCGTGAAGGCTGGAACTCGAAGTAAAAACAGCACCAGGTTTGTTGCTTAGCGTTCCTGAAAACCACGCAAGCCCTGTATCATCGATAAAAGTTTTGAGTGGTGCTGCCATATTGCCAAAACGAGCAGGCGAGCCTAAAACCAGGCCATCACACAGCGTTAAATCCTCTTGACTTACCAGTGCGTCTTTGGGCTGAAAATCTTCATCTCCACTGCATGAAACTGTGCGAATAACTGCATTGGTGTTTTCTTGAGATTCTATACCGCGTGCAATTAGTTTTGCCATTTTGCTGGTGTTACCGTGTTTGCTGTAATAAAGAACCAATACGTTAATCGTGGTCATTAGAGAATATCAAGCACTGATTCAGGAGGACGTCCTATGGCTGCTTTATTGCCACAAACCACAATGGGTCTTTGAATGACTTTTGGAAATTCATGCATTAAGGCAATTAAGTCATTTCTTGAAAGGCTTTGTTTATTCATGTTGTTCTCTTTGTATTCCTTTTCGTTTTTTCGCATCACTTGCCTGGGTTCTTTTCCAAGCATAGTTAGAATATTTTCCAACTCCGCATGTGGTGGTGGCGTTTCCAGGTATTTGACAACGGTTAGCGATAAATTCTTTTGTTGTAAAAGTTCCAGTGTTTGGCGCGACTTAGAACAACGAGGGTTATGGTAAATAGTAACTTCTTTCATATTGGGTTAAACAAAATTAAAAGGTTATTTTATGCTAACACTCTGCCAGATAATAGTATAATACATGTTTTTTTACGCTTATCTAATTATGACTAAAAATTTTATACTGTTACTTTTAGCACTCACTTTGTTTGCTTGCGACAATCAAAACAATCAGAAATTACCCGATTCCCCTGCGGTTGCCATTGTTGGAGATTCTGTGATAACTGCTGATCTATTAAAAGCTTATTTGTTAGCAAATGGCATCAAAAAAGCAGATGATTCCACCACAAAACAAGCACTGGAAAATTTAATCAATGAAGTGGCGGTTGCCAATATTGCACGCAAGAATAAATTAACTCTGACAGCGGAACAATTAAACACCATTGAATACTTGAAAATTCGAGCACTAGCTGATGCAGCAAAAAAAGACTATTTAAGCAAAAATCAGATAACCGAAGCAGAAATAAATGAAGAATATAAAAGTGGTGCAAAGCAATCAGGGAATAAAGAATACCACTTGCATTTATTGATGTACCAAGACGAAGTGCAAGCCATTAAAGAGCTAGAAAAACTGCAAACAAAAGAGGACTATTTAGCACTTGAAGGTTCTTTTAAAGAAGCAAACCCCAATATTCGAGGCGTTGGCGATTTGGGTTGGGTGAAATTGCCACAGTTACCAAAAAGTTTTCGCGATGTGTTGCCAAAACTAAAACCACAAACTTTGTATAAAAAAGTTTTAAACAGCAAATACGGAGCACACATTATTTATCTTGAAGACACCAGGGATTTGCTTCCGCCAAAACTTGAAGATGTCCGTCAAGGGATTGTTAAAACATTAGAGGCTAAAAAGGTCTCCAAATTTACTCAATTGGCAAAAGCAAAAGCACACGTTAAAATCAAAGAGTAACGCTAAGGTCTAAAGTAATTCTGGTTGGCATAAAAGGATTCATCTTGGTGTTGATGCCAACCAGGAATACCTAAGACAGGCAGGGCAAAAAGTTCTCCCTTTTTAACTAACAACTCATTGTTTAAAATTTTTGATGCGATAGACTTATCGCACTCTACATCATCACTCGGCAATAATAACGCCTTTGCCGTCATGCCAATATAAGGCGTTAGGTACTTTTCATACATGGCGTGTCCAAAAGTGCTTATTCGTATTTGACCATTTTCCCATGCGTTTTTATGGTTAATAAATAACTCATGCCACTTGTGACCTCTAATCAAGTGATGAATTTTTTCATCCGCTTTTATAATCACGCCACATTCATCAAATAAGGTTAACAAGTCACGACGAGTAGAACGCAGAGAGGTTTTTTGTTGGGACTGTTCCAGATAATGCACGGCATTTAAGGCTGCTTTGATTTTTGGAAAACTTAACCACGCCAAGGCATTAAAAAAATCATGCCAATTGCGGTTCCGAGTGGCAATCAAACCATGCAAATAGATGCGTTGTTCGTAGCCAAGTTCCAAAAAAGGCAGCGACTCGTCTTGGGCAATAAACTGTAAAGTTTTATTATTTAAGTTTACTGCATGAATGTATTGGTTTAACTGCTCTATAGAGGGCAAAAACTTTTCATTTTTGTCATTAAATCTTGGTAATAATGAATCCATTAAGGTAACAATGGGTTGAAACATTAATCGTTCACTTTTGTGTGAAAACATTACTTGATGGGCTGGTAGATGTGCGTTATCAAATCCGATTCTGCAACCTTGGTGGGGTCAGTCACGTAGTCTTCCCAAGATTGACCTTTTCTTTGCAGCTTATTATAAGCAAGGTATTGGCTTAACACCTCATAGGATTTTTTAATGTTGTTATAGGAGCCTTTGTGAATAAGTTTAACGGCTTTTCCAGCATACATTTGCATCGGTTTTATTGCTGCAGATTCACTCTCCTTATCATTGTTGGTAACAGGAATTGCGGCTAAAAACTCAAAATTCTTTTCATCAAAATTTAAATTAATTATCTTTGGAGTGCCATTCATCTTAATATTGTTTGCCACAAGAAAGCGGATTATCTTTTGGTAAGCTTCACCAATAATTTTTGAAACATCATCCTCTCCAATTTTTGCAGACGACGCAAAAGTGTATACCGCTTGAGGGGGTGTTGTGACGATAGAAAGTGCTGAAAAATCATTTTTGGGCAATGACTCCACATAGGTTTTTAGTTTTTGTAAGCCTTTCTCATAATCAGGGGCAATCATGTCCTCAATCACTAAACCAAAATAACGGTAAAACACATTCATGCCAAAATCATTTTCAAACGCCCACGTGACCTTGGTTTTATCGTTATTTTCTTCGAGTGACATTATGGAGTATGCGGGTGCTTCTGATTTCCCAAAAAACATTTTTGTTTTGGTGTGTTCATTCTCAACCGATTCAATAATCTCAATAACGCCATCACCAACACTTTGGTTGCCGTGCCACTCCAGTTTTGAACCTACACCTGACTTTGGTCCTGAAACAATATACTCAGCATTAATATCTAATTCATACCACGGCGACCATTTATTAAAGTTTTCAAGGGCATTAATGACTTTAAAAACAGTGGCTTTATCGCGATTAATTTCGATACTGCGTTCAAGGCGAACTTTGGATGGCAAAAACAAACCAACTACAATCGCAACTAAGATTAAAAAGAAAAGGGCTAATACAATATATCGAAGTGTTTTCATGGCAATTAAAAAGACTTGTAAAAGGAGAATGATAACCAAATTTTGACTATTATCAAGATTATTCTTCAAAAACAGAAAAGCACTTGATTTTCTAAATTATTTAATTGATAATGAGAATGATTACTATTTAGGGCAAACCTTTGTTACCATTAAATAAAGCACAAACAGGCAAACAATATAAAGTTGAAAACCTTAAATCACTTAAGTCTCTCTCCAAGAGGCTTGCTATACTTGGGATAAATACAGGTGTGTTGATTGAATTGGTGGCACTGCATAAACACGGTGCAGTAATTAAAACACCTTTTGGAAATATTGCCTTGGGTGCTGATTTGCTCGATTCTATTCTAGTGACTTTGGCTTAAGTTACCAAGATGACTACGGACAAACCCCTTGCTGCTCTTGTTGGCAACCCGAATTGCGGAAAAACCACCCTCTTTAATCAACTCACTGGACTAAATAAAAAAACAGGGAATTGGTCGGGGGTAACCGTTGATTCATCTTATTGCTCCATCAACTTTAATGAATTGGACTATATTTTAGTTGATTTACCTGGCATTTACGGTTTGTCAGTCAAATCCCAAGGGCAAGACGAGTCGCATGTTCATGATTTTCTGGCGCAACAAAAGCCTGATTTAATTATTAATGTTATTAATGCCACTTCTCTCGAACGTGGCTTGTTTTTAACTTTAGAATTACTTGAATTTAATGTTCCAATTATCACCGTTTTAAATATGTGGGACGAAGCACAACAACAAAACCTATTAATTGATACCGAAAAACTTGCCAAAGTCCTCGAGTGCCCAGTGATTACCATGGTGGCATCATCGGGTATTGGCATTGAAGCATTAAAAACCAAAATTGAACAAACCACTCGAAACAATAGACCTGCCAACAAAGTAACAAATAACACAATTAAAGAACCAAGTTTTGAAGACACACTGAGCAAAGCAAAAAACATCAGTGCAACAGTGCTCACTCAACCGCAAAGTCAACCCAAACAAGCAAGCAAACTCGATACACTCACCACACATCCGCTTTGGGGCATGTTGTCCTTTTTCTTTGCCATGTACGTTATGTTCTTTTTTGCCATTAATGTCTCAGCCGTTTTTATTGATTTTTTTGACTTAGCCACAGGAGCAGTATTAATCAATGGCGGACACCAATTGTTTGACTCATTAGGGTTTCCACCGTGGCTTACCGTAATCTTAGCTGATGGCATTGGTGGAGGCATACAAACCGTTGCCACCTTTATTCCTGTAATCGGTTTCTTGTATTTGGTGTTAACCTGGCTAGAAGATTCGGGTTACATGGCACGCGCAGCCTTTGTGATGAATGGCGTCATGCAAAAAATTGGTTTATCAGGGCAAGCTTTTGTTCCCTTGATTGTCAGTTTTGGTTGCAATGTTCCTGCTATCTTGGCAACTCGCGCACTGCCATCACGCCGAGAACGTTTGGTAACCATTATGATGGCACCTTTTATGTCCTGTGGTGCTCGCTTATCAGTTTATGCTTTATTTGTTGCTGCTTTTTTTAGTCAAAATTCAGCCTTGGTTGTTTTTGCGCTGTATTTTTTAGGCATACTCATCGCAATTTTGACAGGATTAATGTTACAAAAAACCATTCTTCCGGGTAAAGCCGAACCCTTCTTAATCGAGTTGCCACCCTGGCGATTGCCAACCCTCAAAAACCTCATTTATGGGACATGGACACGTTTAAAGGGATTCTTATTGGACGCAGGTAAAATCATCATCATTATGGTCATGTTGATTCAGGTTTTTAATTCGATTGGTAAAGATTTTTCCTTTGGCAACCAAGACTCAGAAAACTCCATATTATCGGTGACGGCAAAAGCCGTTGTGCCAATCTTTAAACCGATGGGAATTGACGAACGGAATTGGCCTGCCATTGTGGGAATATTAACCGGTGTTCTTGCTAAAGAAGTGGTGGTTGGCACACTGGATGCCATTTACACTTCATTAGATAAAAAAGACAATAAAAACCAACAACCCGAAAGCATCAAACAAGGCTTAATCAATGCCGTTGTTTCCATCAAAGTCAATGCCATCGGATTAAAAGACTTGATTCTTGACCCATTAGGCTTTGCAACCATCAAAGCCAAAGACCAAGGTGTCAATGATTCACTCTTTGGCATAATCCGTGATCGTTTTGCCGATAAATACGCCGCTTTTGCTTACTTGTTATTTATATTGCTCTATTTCCCTTGTGTTGCTGCAACGGCTGCTATTGCACGCGAGGCAGGAATCAAGTGGGCGATATTCTCAGGCACTTGGAGCACAGGACTGGCGTACTTTATTGCCACCAATTTTTACCAACTCAGCCATTTTTCACGCAACCCAATAAGTGCAAGTCTGTGGTTAGCAAGCTTTATCGGAATAATCACAAGCCTGTATTTTTACCTCAAAAAAGTCGGAAAACGGGTGGATTCAATTCAACTAAAAGTATTGTAACAGCAAATCCCATGTGGGATTCCCGCACCCATTAGCAGAAGTTTAAACTTAAATTAACGAAGAATAAGGGGATTTGCCCAGCTGTGTAATGACTTTTTATTTTCTTGGAAGCTTTTTTCCCATTCAATAATCACCTCTTTAGCCTTTGCAAAATTCGCCTCATCAATCATCACTTTCACCAATCCTTGTGGCTGCAAGTCCCCAACACCACCTTGTAACAAATCACCCATAATATGGCTTTGGATGTCAGCAAAGGCTAATTGGTCCTGAATGAGTTTGGCATCAATTGATGAATTGGCTTGGTAAATGGTTATCATAATTTTAATGATAGCATATAATAGCCAGATGAATCAAAAAATACACAAGTTACCGAGTTTGTTGGTCGATCAAATTGCCGCAGGTGAAGTGATTGAACGCCCTGCTTCGGTGGTTAAGGAGTTGGTGGAAAACGCCTTGGATGCACGAGCCTCTCGCATTACCATCGAGATTGAAAACGGGGGTAAAAAACTGATTCGCATCACCGATAACGGTGTCGGTTTAGCAAAAGACGACATGACGCTGGCAATTCAACGCCATGCCACCAGTAAAATCAATTCGCTTGAAGATTTAGAAAGCCTAAATTCTTTGGGGTTTCGTGGTGAAGCTTTGCCCAGTATTGTTTCGATTAGTCGCTTTAGTTTAATTTCTAAAACGACCGATAGCGATTATGCTTTTCAACTCAATTGTTTGGGCGGTGCCTGTGAACCGGTCAAACCCGCCCAACATCCACAAGGAACAACAATAGAAGTGCGTGATTTATTTTACAACACACCCGCACGCCGACGATTTTTAAAAACCGATCGCACCGAATTTTTGCGCATTGATGATTTAATTAAACGGGTGTCTTTATCGCGTTTTGATGTGGGATTTACCTTAATACATAACGGCAAAACGGTTCGTAGCTCCCAAGGTGGCGAGCAAGATGCCAATAAAAAAATGCGCATCGTGCAATTATGCGGTAAGGATTTTTTTGAGAATGCTTTTTTTATAGATGAACAACGCCACGGCATGCGCCTTTACGGTTGGGTTGCCAAGCCGTCATGGAATCGCGCTTCGGCCGATAGACAATTTTTTTACATCAATGGAAGAATGATAAAAGATAAACTTATCGGGCACGCAGTTCGACAAGCTTATCAAGATGTACTGTTCCACGGAAGATTTCCTGCCTTTGTTCTGTATTTTGAGCTCGAACCAACGTGGGTTGATGTCAATGTTCACCCAACTAAACACGAAGTGCGTTTTCGTGAATCTCAACAAGTCCACGGTTTTATCTTTGGCTCTCTCAATCACGCTTTATCCCAAACAAAACCCGGTTCCGATTTACAAGCCACG
>JALSIL010000264.1 GCA_026990095.1 Lysobacterales bacterium | reverse complement strand
TTGTTACCTACCACACTGTTCATTGCCAGAAGAAAGTATTTCTGCTACTTGAGTGGCTAACTCAGGTATTTGAACTTGGTAAGTATTGCCTGTTAGTTGTTCGTAAGCGGGTGCAAAAGAACGCAAATGGTTTCTTGAGCCACACAAGAGTTTATCGTATGTTGCTAAGATATCGGCAGGCATGTTTTCGTTACCTTCGAATGTTAACAAATCTAAAATATCTGTTTCTTCAACTAAGGCGGCGGCAAGGTAAGCATCAGCTAAAGAGGTGGAGCCCATTTCAATTAACGCATCATATAGGGACTGTAGAACTTGATTATTAAACGTTCCCTCAACACCTGTTGATGAATCTTCCACATTGTAAACATACATAAGATTTAAAACTGAATCCATGTGCGTTTGTTCGCTACGGGCTATATTTGAAAATATATTTTGACCATAGTCTCTGTTAAATTTCAAATAGACATCACGTGCTAATTTTTCTTCCTCACGCATAAAGGCTAAACTTTGTTTTGCGATAGTATCTGCTGAGCCTGTGTCTTCATGACAACTTAACCCGTCTGTGTTGCTCAAACGTATTAGTGCCATTGAGCCACTGCCATAATTTTCATCATTAGAAGAGTATTGCATAGTTCCAACATTACAATCGGAAAAATCAATGGTCACAGTGCCCCAATCTGTTCTGATGACATCAGATTCGACAAAGTTTGTATCCCACCCAGTACCTGATGTTATGGTCATTGGAACAGTTAGAGTCTCAATCCCGTATTCAAAAGGTTGAGCACCCACCAACCAAATTTGCTCACCATTTAAATACCCGTACCACGCGACAACAAAGTTGGGCTGATCATTAACTCGGGCAATATTAACAAAAATTCCCTGCCCTGAAGCACCAGCAATCCAAGCACCACTGACACCTGGTTGTAATTGAATGTTGGCATTTGTTGAAAATGCGAATAATAGACCTGTAAATAAAAATATTTGACTAACTTTTTTCATAATAATCACCATAATATAAGTATGTTCTAATTTAGTGTCTTCTAATATAACAAATATCGTGTTAACAATTTGTTATTCTATTGAATAAATTCTTGCCTCAACAGTAAGTGAATGTTCACTTACATCCAATATACTCAATATAGTTGAGAATGCAAGTAAAAATAAGAAAAAAACTCATTATATTAGCATTTACTAATATAATACTTATATTTCACCACAATCAAGCAAGGGTATCACCCAATACTTGAGCTTAAATCTTCCACCCAATTGGCTAAAAGCGGACAGTAAATCTTTTAAATCCTTTGGGTCGTGAACTATATCCAAACGGTAAAAGTCTTTGTAACCCTCGACTTGTTCTTTTATGTCGTATTGTGCGTGTTTGCGACTGAAACCATAGGCGTTATATAATGTAAAGCCTGTGATGTTGTCCAGATTTAAAACCACATCAACGGCATCGTCTTTGATGGATTTGTTTATCATTATTGTGATGAGTTGTTGATTACACACGATTTCTTCGCTCCAATTTGTAGTAAAAAATAGGCAACAGATACAATGTTGCGATGGTTGAGGTGAATAACCCGCCGATAACCACGATTGCCAGAGGTTTTTGTATTTCAGCTCCAGGTCCTGTAGCAACCACCAATGGCATTAAACCAAACATGGCTGTTGTTGCGGTCATTAAAATAGGTCTTAGGCGATCACTGGCAGCGGTTGAAACCAGTTGAAACAAATCTTTGCCTTTGTATTTGACCGATTCAATATGCGACAACATCACCACGCCATTAAGTACTGCAACACCAAGTAACGCGATAAAACCGATGGAAGCGGGCACCGAAACGTATTGTCCACTGATGAACAAGCCCAAGATACCGCCCATTAAGGCAAAGGGAATATTGGCAAGTATTAAACTCGCCTTTGCCAATGATTTAAAAGTGGAAAATAAAATAATCACAATCAAAAACAAAACCAACGGTATCACGGTTAATAAATTATTGGTGGCTCTAATTTGGTTTTCAAACTCGCCGCCGTAAACCACATAATAACCACTGGGCAATTTTAATTCGGCATTGACATTTTGTTGCAGTTCTTCAACAAATCCCACCATGTCACGCCCCGTGACATTGGTGGCAACCACAGCAAACCGCTCGGCATTTTCTCGCTCAACAATGGCAGGACCCACTTTTAAACTGACATCGGCAATGTCTTTTAAGCGTAAAGTAGTGCCATCAGGCATAAGCACCGTCATTTTTTCCAATTCTTTGATGGAAGAAATTCTGCCCGTATTGGATTTTGTAGCAAACATGATGGGCGTTTTGACTTTTCCTTTAATCATTTCAGCGGCTTTAAAACCATCGACTTGAATATTCAAATAGTGCGAAAGTTCAGAAACACTCATGCCAAACTGGCTGGCAAGCTCAGGTTTTAATACCACATTAAGGTAATCGCCACCTTCGATTATGGTGGTTTGCACATCAACACTGCCTTGTGTTTTCTTCACTATTAAAGAAATATCGTGGGCGATTTTGGATAATTGCGTGACATCAGTGCCAAAGACTTTGGCAGTCACTGCTCCTGTGGAACCAGTTAGCATTTCTGAAACACGCATTTGAATGGGTTGGGTAAAGCCGAAATTAATGCCCGGATATTGCACTAAAATTTGACGAATTTTATCTTCAATTTCAGATTTAGTTGCCACTTCCCACGTATCGCGCGGTTGTAATTCCATAAAAACATCGGTTTCATTTAAACTCATGGGATCCAAACCCAACTCATCAGAACCAACACGGGCAACGATTTGTTTTATTTCAGAAACATTTGCCAATAAGGCTTTTTCAATTTGTTTGTCTAAATCTAAGGACTCTTTGAGTGAAATTGTTGGTGATTTTTCCAGTTGCACAATAATATCACCCTCATCCAAAACAGGCATAAAGGTTTTGCCTAAAAAGGTGTACAACACGCCACTAACTAGCAAGACAACAACAAAAGCAATCATGGTTATGGCGGGTGTTTTGAGTACTTTGTCTAAGGTTTTGGTATAGGCATTTTGCAGCCTGATTAAATAACCTGGTGTGGCTAGGTTTTTGTTGCTGATGATAAAGGATGCAAGCACAGGAATAATGGTTAATGAAATCACTAAGGCCGAACACATGGCAAACACAATGGTTAAAGCAACGGGTGAGAACAATTTGCCTTCAAGCCCAGTTAGGCTTAACAACGGTACAAATACCATGATAACAATAACCGTTCCCGAAAAAACTGGCGATGCTATGGCTTTACTGGCACGGTACATCAGATGTAAACGTGGCAGGTGTGCATTTTTATTTAATTGCGAAATAATGTTTTCAACCACCACCACCGAAGAGTCCACAATCATGCCAATGGCAATAACCAAACCACCCAAGCTCATTAAATTAGCCGACAAACCAAATTGGTACATTAAAAAAAAGGTAATAATCACCGCAATAGGAATAGAGGTTGCCACCACTAATGAAGCACGAATATTGCCCAAAAACAATGCCAATAAAACAATCACCAAGACAATCGCTTGAATCAATGCCGAGGTAATGGTATTGACTGCGGTTTCGATGAGGTTTTTGCGGTTGTAGAAAATATTGAGGTGTGTGCCTTCGGGTAAGGTTTTTTCTATTTGATTGAGCTTTTCAACCACACCATCAACAACTTGCGCGGTGTTGGCGTTTTTTAAGGCAACCACCAAGGCTTCGGTGGTTTCGTGCCCATCCTTTGTTACCGCACCATACCTCACCAATGAACTGAATGAAATTTCACCCACATCTTTTAAGTGGTAGAGTTTGCCGTTTTCGTTTTTAACCACCAAATTAGACACGTCATTGATGTTGTCAAACCGACCTTGTGTGCGAATAATAAGGGATTCTGCACCGACATTAATACGACCAACACTGCCATTGATGTTGGCGTCATCTAAGCTTTTTTGAATGCCATCAATGCTAATGTTGGCATTCGACATGGCGAGCGTATCAGGAGAAAACTGGATGGTCTTGGTTTCGCCACCTAAAACATTGACATCGGCAACACCCTCAACCGTACGCAAGAGTGGACGAATTTGCCAATCCAAAATATGTTTGCGTTCGCTGATAGACAAGGAAGGATTTTCAATGGTGAACATAAACATTTCACTCAAAGGCGTACTCATGGGAGCAAGACCGCCTTGAACATTGGCAGGCAGTTTATCCCAAATACTCAATAAGCGTTCGTTTACCTGCTGCCGTGCCCAATAAATATCGGTGCCAGTTTTAAAATCAAGTGTAATTGAAGTAATCGCGTATTTTGTGGTGGAACGCAGAATGTCTTTTTTGGGAATACCCAAAAGCTCGGTTTCAATCAAAGTGGTAATTTGCGATTCAATTTCTTGTGCCGTCATGCCAGGGGCTTTGATGATGATATTAACTTGCGTGGTGGAAATATCCGGAAAGGCATCAATCGGGATATTCTTCCACGCATTCATCCCCAACGTAATAAGCACACCAAACACAACCAGCACAAAGACCCGTTGCGTCAGCGAAAAACGGATGATTTTATCTAACATTATTCGCCTCCAAGCCCCATAAGAATACCTTGCACAGCAGCCACCGAGGTCGAAAGCACTTGTTTGTTGTGCAAATCTGAGGTCGAATCCACAAAGTAAACTTTATCATTGGAGTCCATTAATTCAACCGCAACAGGTTGTAAGTTTGAGCCTTGTTTAATGAGGATATAAGCGGCTCTATCAATGGTAAAAACGCTGGACTTTGGCACTTTAAATGCACTGGTTGCCAAATGAGGAATCACCCGAATAGACTGACCAAAAGATAAATGGCAGTCATCAGTGATGGGCTTGCTCCAAGCCTTGACAAAATAACCTTGCGACACTTGGCTGACTTCATCAATGGCGAGCGTACAATGACTGCTTTCAAATGATTGCAACTTGTTGGCATCTTCGACTCCAACAAAAGCCTGTACTCGCAATGAATCAATCGGCAATATTTGCCCCAATTTTAACTCACTGGCACTGATGCTTTCGGAATCTGGGTAGAAAAAATAACCATCAAGTGGGGCTTTAATAATGATTTCATCTTCTGATTTAATCGAATGAATCAATTCATTAAAATGGCGGTAATGTCCGTACTCAATTTTATTTTCAAAATAGTTCTTGGAAATAGCAAGCCACTTGTCATTGCTGATGCTTTTTTGTTTGAACAGTTTTTTATTTAATTCGTAACGGCTTTTGGCTAAATTAAACAATGATTTGGCAGACTCAAATTGTTCCATAAAGTGGTGCACTTCGCTGCCTGATAAAGACATCACTGCCATGCCTGTTTGGACTTGTTGACCATTTTTGACTAAAAATTCATGGCGTTGTGGTTCAAATGGTGCAACCAATTGAAAAGCTTCGCCAGTCTTGTGCGTCACCACCGCTTTGATTGGTCGCAGTGCTAAGGAATCCACTTGCACAACCGATGAATAATTTAAATTGAGTTGACCTAAGTCTTCTATTTTCAGGGCGTTTTGTGCTTGAGCGACCAAATTAAATGCGATTAAAGACAATAAAGTGAATGTTTTGCGGTTCATAGCGTTGCTCCTGCCAGTTGTTTTTGTCGTGATTGATTTTGTTTGATATAAAGTTGGTTGAGTTCGCCTTGATGCATGGCGGCGATGAGTTCAATCATGCGTTGATAAAACAAACCTTGATTCAGCTCGTTAGTGTTGCGTAACTGTTCGAGTTTATTAAAAATTTGTTGGGTTTTGAGAGCTTGTTGTTCTAATAAGCTTTGTTTTTGAGATAAAAACCTGTGTTCATTTCGTAACGCTAAAAACTGCGTACTAAAAGTGCGTTCAAAGGTGGCTAACTGATTGGATAAAGTGTTTTGTTGTTGCAACCAGCTGGAGCTGTCGGCTTGAGTTTTACTTTTACCAAGACCAATAGGGACTTCAAGTGCTACACCGTACTGCCTATCATTGATACCATTTGTCGCATTGTCGCGAATATCCAAAGCGGTTAACGAAACATTAATCGGGTTAGCCGATTTTCCTGCCAATTCATACAAAACATCAGCCTGTTGCATGGATAATTGCAACTGTTGTACCGTTGGGTGTTGAGCAAAAGCAGCCCTTTCATCGTTGATGCCACCTTCGTAAAAGTTTTCAGGAATTGTATCTGTGCCTGTTATTTGCCTAAATTGTTTTTGACGCAACTGCACCTGTTGTTCCAGTTCTAACAGCAACAGCTTTTCTGCCAACACTTGCTTTTCAACAAACAACAAATCCAAGTTTGAACCTCCCGATTTAACCAGTTGATTCAACAAAACCATTTGTTTATTCAACCAATTCAATTTGTTTTGTTCAATCTCACGTTGTTTAAGGGCAATTTTATACTGCCAAATGCTTTCTCGAATCAGTCCTGAAACAAAAAGGGCTTTATTTTGTTGAGCAATCGAAACCAGTGATTGACTCTGCTGAAACAATTGTTTATCCAGTTTTTTTCTAGCACGGGTTTTAAAAGGCAGATTGATACTTAACTGGTATTCATCGATTCCCTGCTTATTGTTAGTTTGCAACAAAGACAACCCCATCGTTGGTAAACCGACTAGCCACTGAGAAACTTCACTCATTTTAACTTTAGAGTCAAATTGGTTCTTATCCAATTGATTAAGGCTATTAGTTAATAACTCATGAGTTGATAATTTTTCTCCAGCAGAAACCCAAAAGCACAAAATTAAATTTAAGCTTAGACTCAAAAATATGATTTTCTTCATAAGAAGACTCTTTCCAGTGAATTAAAAAGTACATTTTAGTAATTTCAAATATAAAAAGAATCGGACAAAGGTCTTATTTGAGAAGTTTAAGCCCAATTTCCATAGGGAATTTGTCCCAAAAGCAGTAAAATAGCATTAATTTACTAAAAATTACTAAAATGAAAGACAAAATAATTGCTGGATGCTTATTGTTAATAATGGTTCTTAACACCTTGGATGTCATCACCGATATTTCCTTAAAAGTACCCTTGTGGCATATTTTGGAAGAAGCCATGATTGTGCTTTTCTCAGGCACATTGGCAGGCTATTTAATCTGGGATATGAACAGAAGAACCAAACAACTCAATGCTTTATCCAACTCATTAAGTGAAGCCGAGAACCATGTAAAAGCCATCACCAAAGAATTTAGAGAAGTCCGTCACCAATATTCCGAAATTATCCAACAACAATTCAAAGACTGGAAACTCTCACAAAGCGAACAAGAAGTGGCCATGTTGATGCTCAAAGGCATGAATTTTCAAGAAATCGCCACCATCCGTGACACCAAAGAAAAAACAGCCAGACAACAAGCCTCATCCATCTATGGTAAAAGCGGCTTACAAGGCAGACACGAATTATCCGCTTGGTTTATTGAAGATTTTATTAATGATGGAACAAGCTCTAATTAAGCTTGATTACCACCTGTAAACCCCCTAATTGTGATTGTTTAAATGTCAATTTTCCATTATAGAGTTCAATAATATCCTTGACAATTGCCAGCCCTAAACCTGTTCCATCACTGTGACTATCGACGCGTGTACCTCTTTGTGCCAGCGAATCAAGTAGATGTTTGTCACAGCCTTCACCATCATCTTCAATACTTATTGTTATGCCACTGTTTGAGGTAACCCGACAAACAATTTGTGCTTTTGACCATTTAAAGGCATTGTCCAAAAGATTGCCAAACACTTCAAGCATATCATTTCTATCAGCTTGTATCTCGCAATTTTCATCAATAATCAGTTGCACATTACGGTGCTTTTGAGGATAAACTCGTTTTAATACATCAACCAATAAAGAGGTTTCTTGCTGTACTTTAAACACATGCCCGTGAATGCCTGCACCCATCATTTTGGCTCTTTTGAGCTCACTCTTGCTTAAAACTTGAATCTTATTCACTTGCGAGATTAGCTCATTTTTTACTTTTGGCAAAGCCTTTAGTTTTTCGGATTCTGCAAGGTTTATCAACAGTGTTAAGGGATGTTTTAAGCTGTGAGCTAAGTTGCCTGTGGCTTTGCGTGAACGCTGCAATTGTTTACTTAGTAATTGCAGTAGGTGATTGATTTCTTTGATTAATGGTCTGAGTTCTAACGGTGCTTGAGTGGAAAGTTGAGCAATTTGGCCATTAGCTAGCTGTTGTAATTCCGTTTTAATTTGGGATAAGGGCAGTAATGCACGTTTTATCATTAGCCTTTGTAAAAGTAATGAAAGAAATAATACTACAAACGCGGTGATGGCAAAATAAAGGTTGAAGTGGCTAATAGCGGCCAACAGTTCACTGCTGTCTTCTGCAACAATCAACGTGATTTTTTGACCAAAGCGTTCAAACGCCATGCTTAGCTGCACCAGTGGTTGTTTGTTGGGCCCGACAAAATCTTGAACCAATCGCTGCCCCGTTTCTAACGGTGTTTGGGTCAAGCTTTCGTCCCATAATGAATGAGAACGAAGCAATTGATTTTCAGTTTTTATGACAAAATAGTGCCCCGAAAAAACGCGTTGGTAAATGTGCCCTACTTGTAAGTTTTTAAGGGCAATCATCGCGTCGTCATTTACTTCTAAGCTTGATAAAATAGCCTCTGCATCGTGTTGCAAGCGGCTCACCATCATGTTCTTATTAATCGTGGTTATATAACTATTGGCAATCCACCACAAAACGACTACCAAAACGACAAGGCTGCCCGTTAAGCTAAAATTTAACTTGCTTCGTAGCGACTTCACGGAACAGCAGCCTTAAAAACATAACCTTGAAAGCGCTTGGTTTGAATTAACTCTTGACCAATTTTATGCCGCAATCGCTTAACATAAACTTCTATCACATTGGCATCACGTTCGATATCGCCTTCATAGACGTATTCGATCAGCCTGTTTTTGGATAAAACCACGCCTGCATGAGTCATAAAATACCACAACAATCGGTATTCAATGTGGGTTAGGGCGTGAGTTTCATTGTTTTTGTTTGTTACTTCCTGTCTGCTTTCATCCAAATATAGACCAGCTAAGGAAATGCCAGCTGAAGCGTTACCAACACTTCGTCTAATTAAGGCCTCAACACGTGCAAGTAATTCTTGTGCATGAAAGGGTTTTCCCATGTAATCATCAGCCCCAAGTTTAAGACCATCGACCCTGTCGCTCCAGTCGTTGCGAGCAGTTAGCATCAAGACAGGGGTTTTGTTGCCTTTTGCACGCCAATTTTTCAATACTTGTAAACCCGATTGCTTGGGTAATCCAATATCTAAAATTACCAGTGCATATTCAATTTCATCGCCTTGAAATTCTGCATCAACTCCGTTAGTGACAGTCTCAACGACATAATTTGCTTGCCGTAAAAATGCTTTGATGTTTTTAGCCAATTCTTTATCGTCTTCTGCGAGCAAAATACGCATCAATCCAGTTCCTTTTTGATTATTTTGCCGGTTTTGGCATTAATCTTATATTCCCAAACCACACCTTGTTCATTTAAAACTTCAATTTCATAAATCAGTTGATTATTTTCAAGCTCTAATTCCACTTCCAAGACTTTGCCTTGCATGGTTTTATGGTTGATTTGCAGGATTTTCTCTAGGGGAAAGATTTCTCCTTTTTGCAAAAGCTTATAAGCAATATCGTGATTTTCAGCCTGAACCGTTAAGCAAGCCATTATACAGGATAGAGCGTATAAACTTAATCTTCCCATCGACCATATCCTGGGATTTTCACTTCATGCTCGTTAAACGACCCTTTTTCTGCATTTGTGTGGCATGCTGTGCAGTTGCTAAACGAACCAATGTCTTTGTTTTCTTTAACGATACGATAAGGTATTTCGTCGTGCTTGCGAACAAAATATAAGGTCTTGGTGATACGCAAAGGGGCATCACTCTTGCCCAGTGAACGCATGATACGTTTGGAACGCTTATAATTGGATTTGTCAGCTGAATTTTGCGTGAGGTATTGGGTTAATTCTGTTTGCATTTCCGTATCTAGCTCGGCATTTTCATCAAAGTGGTTCTCTAAGTCGCCCATGATTTTAACCCATGATTTTTCTGGTAACAAGCCAGGTTGGTAGGCAAAGTGACAGCTGCCACATTCTTCTGTATAATTGGCATTAGTCACAACGGCTACATCCAAATTTTTTGAAGAATAGCTCTTGTACTCGTTTTCATTGTGTTCATTTTCTTCTTTGTCGTTAAATTTATTACCGCCCATTATAATACTTGTTGTCATTAGTAGGGCAAAAACTACAACTGTTATTATGATTGTCTTCATGAGATTCTCCTATTGTGTGATTAAATATTTTAAAATATCGGCTTGCTCTTGTGGACTGCATTCTCGACCAAGCGTCCACTTGCAATTGCGTTTGAACCATTTTTTAATTTTCTTGGTATCGGTATAACGCTTGGTATTGATGCTTTTTGCCATCGGTTCAATGACTTTGCTTGTACGAACATGTTCACCGCTTTGGGTCACATTAGAACCGTGACAACTTGCACAACTGCGTTCTTCACCATTAGATTTTTCAGTAATAAATGCCTGCGTCCAAAGCAGCCTTCCTTTTTGGCTATCAACGGTTGTGACACCTGCTTGTTGATAGTAATCGAACATTTCATCTATTGGGTTTGCCATTAACCATGTGCAATTAAGAGCTAATAGCGTTATAAACATTTTTCTTTTAATCATGATGATTGCTCCTGATTTGGTTTCTTATTACCATGAACCATGCTTGCAGTTAGATTTTCTTTATGAAGGTGACTTGCAGAAAGAACACCTAACACATGGATGACAATTAAAAATAGGGTAAAATTAGCGAAAAACTCATGCAATTCTTCAATGGTATGTGCTGTTGATTTACTGACATTTTCCATAAGAAATGCCAGAGGCCCTGAAAACTCTTCTGCACCATAAAGCATAAGGCCAAGCAAGACAGTTGCCATTAAACTAAACATAAGAGCCATAACCATCATCGCTCCTGCGGGGTTATGACCAAGATACCGTTCGGCTGACTTGTTTTTAATGCTTTTAAGATAGGATAGGGTTACTGATGGCTTAACAATAAAACTGCGAAACCTTGCATGCTCAGACCCTACAAAGCCCCATAATATACGAAAAACTAATAACCCAAGGATGGTATAACCTGCATAAACATGCACTTGTTCATAATCATCCTCTGTTATGTAAGCCACCGCAAATGCAATGACTAAAGCCCAATGAAATATTCGAACAAATATATCCCATATTTTTATGTTGTTGTTTGACATGCGTAGCACCTTTATTAAATAGAGTGTGCTCAGTATATTTGTCTTAGCTTAAACCAAGCTGAAATTGAATGGTCAAATAATCTCAGAAACATTTTTACTCATATACACAATCTTCGTGATGGTGAGGAGGTCGTTAATAGAAGACTCAAAAATAAATAATCTTTACATTAACCAGTTTATTGGTGTCTAATAAAAACTGTGCCTTTTTGAAGCTTGGTTTGTTTCTGAATCCTATTGATGTGAAATTACTAAAACCTATGCCTTCTTTGGGTAATATAAAACCTTTATCAATTTTGCCATCTTTGTTTTCGTCATGGAGGATATTGACTGCATAATTCCCCTTGGGTAAGTTGTTAAAAACCACTCGTGCTGTTTGATTTTTAATGGTGCTTTTTTGTTGCAAATAATAATGAGTAAAGTGTTCATCAGGAATGCTGCCTTCTTCATTGTACAAAGTAAATTGCACAACTCCTGCCGAATTGCGTAAATTGTCAACTTTCACAGTTAGCGTGTATTTTGAGTCTTGGGCACAACTATTAAAGCTAATCAGTATTAAAATTAAAAATGGTATTCTCATACTAATGCTGCTTTTTTAGGAATAAGAAAAAAGGCTAATAAAGCAAAGATTGCTGTTATTGTCATTCTAAACAACATGGCTCCATAGGTTTTGACTTCATATACGCCTCCATTGTCGATGTAAATGGTAAAATAAGCAAAAACAAGTATCAATAATGAAAGTGCCAGCCCTAATAATAATGATGTCCAAATCTTTTGTTTGATAAAACCATAAACGGCAACAAAGTAAATTAAACTACATAGTAGGTTGGTCACTACTATAAATAGAACATAGTTTCCTTGCGAAGCACGGACATTAAATAAATCAAAAATTACTGAAGTACTTAAAAAAAAAGTTAAGGACGCAAAGGCAAATAGAGGTAGTGCAAATAGGTATGGGAGGTATTTTTTCATCGTTAGCTCATTAGGGTTAAAAGGGCTTGTATGTGTTTATCGCCTTCTTTTTTTATATCAAATTTAAAGTCATCCATGCGCCATTTGAACATCATTAAACGAAATGTTCCCATGACAATATGTATCAGTTGTTTGGCATCAATTTTATCGGTAAAGTCACCTTGTTTTTGCCCTGTTTGTATTATTGGCATCAGGTGTTTGTATTTAACTGCCATAATTTTTTTGATGGCTTGGTTGATTGCTCGTGACTCTTCCATTAGTCCATCGGAGAAGGCTGCCACCACAAAGTGTGAATTTTTTGAAAAAAAGTCAAACTGTGAACTAAACATGGCTTGAAATTGTTCAATTGGTGTGTCTTTTGATTGGACAGCCTCACCAAGACGTTGATCCATGTCGTGTTCCATATACGCCAACATGGATTCAATAATTTTTCCCTTGCTTTTAAAGTGTCGATACAAGGCACTTTCTGAAAACTTCATTTCCAATGCCAGATTTTTGGTGGTTAAGCCACTGATGCCTGATTTGGACAGAATCTTTCCCGCACAGTCAATAATTTCTTGTTGGCGCTTACTTATTTTAAATGCTTGCATTGATTAATCCCCTAAACTTTTCATCTTTAAAAAAGACAATCCTAACCAAACAACAGAAATTGTCATGCAAATAGCACCAATTAAGACTAAAATTGGTGGAAAACCGAAATAAACTTCAACTAAAATGCCCATTGGCATCAAAAGACCTGCCAAAGCGAGCCACGAAATGACTTTAGTGTTGCTAAGTTTGTCGTGAAATCTTAATAGAAAATACCCTATCAAAAGATTTAAAAAAGCAAATAAACTACCATGCACATGTGCCAGTCGAGTTTCAAAATGTTTACCAATGGAGTAAGTATTTGCCCACTCTTCTTTGCCTGGAGCAAAGTCTCTTAGGTAGATTAAAAAAAAAGCCGTAAGCCATAAAAAATCCCATAGTTAAAAAGCCAATAGCTATGTTGTTTTTACCGTTCATAATCTTATCTCCATTAAAAGTTAGTGAATGTTCACAAACTTCACTATAATCCTTGATTTTAATCTTTGCAAGTGATTTAATGAAAAAAGATAAAAATCATTCAATGGCTAGAACATGAAAAAAATACTAAAAAAACTTCCGATTTTACCTCTTATTATTGCAATGGCGGTTGCCATTGTAGTGATTGCGGTTAAAACTAAAGCTCCTATTGAGCATCAAAATCTGGGCTATCCTGCCAAAGCCGTTGAGGTTATAACGGTTAATAAGATTCCTTTTCGGGCTCGAGTGATGGCATTTGGTAATGTGGAACCAGCAGTTTTGATGAAAGCCAAAGCCGAGGTCAGTGGTAAAATTGTGTATATTCACCCTGAATTAAAAAAGGGTGCGAGTTTAAAAAAAGGCACCGTGGTGTTGCGTATCGAACCAACCACTTATGAAATTTCATTGAATCAAAGCAAAGCCGGTCTTGCAGGAAGCAAGTCGTCTTTAACACAATTAGACGTGGAAGAAAAAAGTGCCATGGGTGCGTTAAAAATAGCGAAAGAAAAACTGGCATTTGAACGCAATGAATTATCGCGTTTACAGTCCATGTGGGATAAAAAGTTGATTGCCCGCAGCACTTTGGATAAAGAAGAGAAAAATGTTTTATCGCTGGAGCAACAAGTACAAGACATCGAAGGCAAGTTGTCGGCTTTTGCCAGTCGCAAGGCGGCGGTTGTCGCTAAGATAAAACAGTCACAGAGTTTAGTCAATAAAGGCAAAGATTCATTGGGTCGAACCGAAATAAAACTGCCCTTTGATGCAAGAATTGGGCAGGTTTTGGTTGAAAATGGTGAGTTTACGCCAATAGGTGGTGTGTTGTTTGAGGCATTAGGTGTACAAGCAGTTGAGATAAATGCGCAATTACCATTAAGGCAATTTAGGGCTTTAGTTTCAGATTTATTCGAAGGTGAGAATACGTCTTTGAGTTTGCAAAACCCAGAGATCATGCAATTGGCAATTAAAAACATGAATTTAGAGGCACGTGTGCGATTGGTTGGTAATAGCAGCGACCAGTCAGAATGGAACGGTGAACTTATTCGTTTGAGTGAATCAGTTGACCCAAGCCGAGATACTTTGGGGTTGGTCGTGGTGGTGAACAATCCTTATGAAAAAGTAATTCCTGGCATTCGTCCACCACTACTCAAAGGCATGTACACGTCGGTTGAGTTTTTTGCAGCGAGTAAACCGACTTTGGTAATCCCTCGAAAAGCCGTGCACCAAGGTCGTGTCTATGTGGCTATGGCGGATAACACGCTGGATATTCGTCCCGTTGAAATTGCTTATTCACAAGGAGATTTAGTGGTGCTTAAAAATGGATTAAAAGAAGGTGAACAATTAATCGTCAGTGACGTTATTCCTGTTATGCAGGGTTTGCCAGTCAAGCAAATGTTTGTTGAAGATTATGCCAATAAGTTCAGAAAAGAAGCAGCTGGAGAATAATGATGATAAAGTATTTCATCAAGCACCCAACGGCTGGCAATATTTTAATGATGGCGATTATTGCCATTGGTATTGCTTCTTTAGCTCGTTTAAACAAAGAGTCGTTCCCATTGCTCAAACCCAGCAAAGTGCAAGTCAAAATGATTTACCCTGGTGCCAACCCCAATGATGTTGAAGATGCCATTTGTAATCGACTGGAAGATGCCACCGATGGCATCAGCTTTTTAAAAGAGCAAGTGTGTGATGCCCGTGATAACATTGCTATTTTTACCTTGGAAATGCAGGAAGCAGGCGACATAGAAAACTTCTACAACGACATAAAAGCCGCGGTTGATGGTGTGCAGGATTTCCCTGATGAAACCGAAGACCCAAGCATTGTTGAGTTGGGTCGGGTCAGCCCTGTTGCCAATGTCGCCATCACTTCAAAAGGATTAACCAATGCCGAACTCAAGGCCTTAACCGAAGAATACCGCGATAAGTTGTTGGCTAATCCGAAAATACCCATCGTTACTGTTGGCGGTTTTTCTACTCATCAATTACAGGTGTTGATTAATCCAAACGTATTGTTGAAATACAAGCTAAGCGTGCAAGATATTGCTAATCTTATTGCTACTGAGGGCATTGATTTACCAGCTGGATTATTAGAATCCGATGAGAAGTCTTACCAAATTCGTTTTGATAATATTCGTAAAACAGCAAAAGAACTATCTGATTTAGTCATTATGAATACCAAAGGTGGTGCTGAAATTACGGTAGGTGATATTGCGACAATAAAAGACACTTTTGAAAACAAAGAAGACCGCATAGAACTCAATGGACAGCGTGCTGGTTTATTAAAAGTCAGCAAAAACACCACCGACGATATTTTGAAAGTCTATGCAGCTATTGAAGAGTTTGTTCAAACCGAAAATGCTATTTTGCCCACATCAACTCGATTAACCATCACTCAAGATGGTGCGGCGTTGGTCAAAGACCGACTTAAATTATTAATCACCAATGGTTGGCAAGGTCTGATTTTAGCTTCATTGGTTTTATTTGCGTTTTTTACTTGGCGTTACACTTTTTGGGTGGCGGTTGGCTTGCCTGTTTCTTTTTTAGGCGGACTTGCGATGATGGTATTTTTCGGTGTGACCATCAACATGATTTCCATGATTGCCCTATTAATGGCAATTGGTATTTTGATGGATGATGCCATCGTACTTTCCGAAAGTATCCAACACGAATATAACAAGGGTTTATCACCCATGCAGGCTGCCATTAAAGGCACAGAGCGTGTTTTGGCAGGTGTTTTTGCCTCTTTTTTAACCTCAGCCTTTCTGTTTGGTTCTCTGCTAATGATGAAAGGTGACATGGGACAAATTTTGGGAGTTTTGCCCGTTGTGTTATTATCGGTTTTGACGGTAAGTTTGATTGAAGCCTTTTTGGTGTTGCCGCATCATTTGATGCATTCTTTACAGCATTCACACGAAAAAGAACCACACCGCTATCGCAAAAAGTTTGAAGCCATGTTTGAAAGATGGCGTGAAAACATGGGCAAGGCGGCTGATGTTGCCATTTCTTATCGTTATGTGACGGTGGGTTTAGCCATTGCCATGTTGGTTTTCTCGGTGGGATTGATTGCTACAGGTACAGTCAAATTTAAAGCCTTTCCTGATATGGAAGGCAATACTGTTGATGCGCAAATATTATTACCCCAAGGCACACCGCTGGCTGAAACCGAAAAAGTCATGGCACAATTGTTGGTGTCTTTGGATAAAACGGTAAAAGAATTCAATAAAAATGAATCCGAACCCTTGGTCAAAAACATTCAACTCAGTTATGGTGTGCATGGACAAGTGCCTGAAAACGGCACACATTTAGCCACCATTTCACTTGATTTACTCAATACAGAAAAACGCAACACGACCGTTGCGGAATTGACCAGCACATGGAAAGCCAACAGCGGAGACATTCCCAGTGTTTTGAGTATTCTATTTCGAGAACCCAAAGTTGGGCCTGCAGGCCGTGCCATTGAAATTCGCTTGAGTGGTGAGGATTTAGAGCGTGTTTCACAAGCATCGTGGGCGTTGCAAAATTGGTTACGTGGCTATGACGGAGTGAATAATCTGATTGATGATATGCGTCCTGGCAAACCACAGTTCACCATCGGACTCAAACACGGAGCCTTAGCAGCAGGTATTGATGCCCGCAGTATTGCTGGACAATTGCGTGCCGCCTACCAAGGCGTGAAAGTCGATGAAATTTACCATAAAGGGGAGTCTTATGAAATCATGACTAAATTGGAAAGCGAACAGGGCAAAGAGCTACGCGACTTTGACAACTTATCGGTCTTTACTCGCACAGGCAACCCTATTCCACTTACCAGTATTGCCAATATTATTGAAAAAAGAGAGCCTGCTCGAATCGGACGCATTAACCACAAACGTACCGTTACCATTTTTGGCGATGTCGATGCCGAAATTGCCAACACCTCCGAAGTCATAAATGGCACGCTTAAAAACTTATTGCCAAAACTCAGAGAAAAATTCCCTGACGTAAAAATCACCATTAAAGGAGAAGTCGAAAACGGCACAGAAACCAAAATGTCTATTCTTTCAGGTTTTGGTTTGGGAGCTATTGGCGTATTTTTACTGTTATCGTTAATTTTCAAAAATTACCGAGAGCCCGCAATAGTCATGCTCAATATTCCCTTAGCTCTTATCGGTGCTATCTGGGGACACCTTATCATGGGGCTGGATTTTACCTTGCCCAGCATGATTGGATTTGTGTCATTGGCAGGCATCGTGGTCAATGATTCAATCCTTTTGGTTATCTTTGTCAAACACCACGCTGAAGAAGGTATGAGCTTCCATGAAGCTGCAGGTCAAGCCGTTCGTGACAGATTCAGAGCCATCTTTTTAACCTCCGCCACAACTGTAGCTGGCATGGTGCCTTTGTTGTTTGAAACCAGCACCCAAGCTTTAATCCTCGTACCACTGGTGACCAGTATCGTCTTCGGCATGTTGACATCAACCATGCTCGTTATGTTAGTTTTACCATCGGTTTATGGTATTTTAGAAGACGTAGGGTTTTATAAAATTAAGAAAGCGGAAGTTATTAGATATGATGTTTTGACCAGTCCACCCTAATCTATGTGGATTATGAAAGGCAGTATAATAACATATATAGAACATATATAGGACAGGCACACTCAAAGTAACCATCTTACAACAAACTAGCAAATTACCTACATCTTTTGGTATTCTTATTGAGTAAAATAGCCATTTTTACAGGAGTTTATGATGACATTAGCAAGGAAATACCTTATAGCACCCGAAGACACGCCTTATTACCATGTGATGAGCAGGTGCGTTCGCAGAGCTTTTTTGTGTGGAGTTGATAAATATTCAGGTGATAGTTTTGAACACCGAAGGAAGTGGATTGTGGATAGGGTTAAATTTCTTGCAGAAATCTTCAATATTATGATTAACATCCATGTTAATCCCCTTTCAGGCCGCCGTAGGCGTTCAAATTTGTTCCAGTCAAATTTAGTGATGTTTGTTCTTACGCTGTAATGAGTAATCATTACCATCTTGTTTTGAAGATTAATTCTACGAAAGACTGGGATGAGAAACAAGTTTTTGCTTACTGGTCACAATTATGTCAACTACCAAAAGTTTGCCAAGATTTTATGAAAAATGAAGCACAGTCAAAAGCTGTTTTGGCACTGGTCTATTTGTTAGCTGACAAATACCAAAAACGATTGAT